>WJIW01000077.1 GCA_014730065.1 Armatimonadia bacterium
AGACGGATGAGGCGGGAGCGGTGTCCCTCGACCTCGCCGGTCAGCTAGAGGGCGGTGAGGTAGTCGTGACCGCATCGATGGGGCGGGAAACCATCGAGAAGCGGGTCGCCGCCGGGATGATCGAGCTGCGCCAGCCACGGCTCACGCCGATCCCGCAGCCCCTACCGTATCACCGGGACCGGGTCATCGATTTGGACGGCGAGTGGAACCTGGTCGCCCACCCCGAGGGCGAGACCTGGTGGGAGACTGGCGAGTCGGTGCCGTTGACCGTACCCGGGTCCTGGATCATGCAGGGTCTTGAGCCCCCACGGGACGCGCCCGTGGGCGTCTGGCGCCGCTTCCACCTCGACGGCCTGTGGCACGGCGACGCGCTGCGGCTGCGGTTCGATGCGGTCTACAGCATCGCCGACGTGTGGCTCAACGGGGTATATCTGGGCCACCACGAGGGCGGCTTCACGCCCTTCGAGCTGGATGCCACCGACGCCGCCCGGCTCGGCGGTGAGAACACCCTCGCCGTGTTGGTCACCAGCGACAGTGAGGCCGATCGGCTGGCATCGGCTAGCAGCTATGCGCGGCATCCCCTGGGCGGGATCACCCGGTCGGTGCGGCTGCTAGCACTGCCTCGGGCTCACCTGACGCGACTCCACGTGACCACCGACCTGGACGACCGGTACGAGAACGCCGATCTGCGGGTCATGGCCGAAGTCAGCGATGCTGCCCGGGACGCGACTCTGGAGCTGCGCCTAGTCGGGACTGAAGGCGAGGAGGTGGCGACGCCCGTTCGCATGGGCTCCTTCGACGCCTCGGGCGAGCTGGACCAGACTGTGCGGGTGCCGCACCCGAAGCTGTGGGATCCGGAGCATCCGCACCTGTACCGGCTGGAGGCGACGCTTCGCCGCGACGGCCGGGCCGTCCAGCGTACAGAGCGCCGAATCGGGTTCCGGGAGGTGGAGGTGCGCGGTCATCAGGTCCTGCTGAACGGTGAGCCGATCAAGCTCAAGGGAGTCTGCCGCCACCAGCTCTCCGATGAGCACGGCCGGGCGCAGGATCCGGAGCGGGCCCGGCGGGACGCCGTGCTGATGAAGGAAGCCAACATCAACTTCGTCCGGACCGCCCACTACCCGCCCGAGGAGGCCTTCATCGAGGCGTGCGACGAGCTGGGCATCATGGTGCAGGAGGAGGCGCCCTTCTGCTGGGTCCAGAGCGCCGACGCCAGCTCCCCGCGCACCCTTCCCCTGATTCTCAGCCAGACGGCGGAGATGGTCGAGCGCGACCTGAGTCATCCGTCGGTCATCTTCTGGGACCTGGCCAACGAGTCGGCGTGGGGCGAGAACTGGCAGCGCGCGTACGACTACGTGAAGGCCGCCGATCCCAGCCGCCCGGCACTCATGTCCTGGATCGCCACGGGCGAGGAGCGCTTCGATATCCGCACATGGCACTACCCCGGGCCGCAGGGCCCGGAGCGGACACGGGATCAGGACATCCCGGTGCTCTTCGATGAGTACATCCATGTGAACTGTTACAACACCGAGGAGGTGGTGGCCGACCCCGGCCTGAGACAGTACTGGGGCCGGCCCTTCGAGCGGATGTGGGAGGCTATGTGGGCGGAGCCGCACTGCCTGGGTGGCGCGATCTGGTGCTGGGCCGACGATGAGTTCGAGATGCCCGATGGCCGGGTGGTGGGATACGGCCAATGGGGTCTCGTAGACCGGTTCGGCGATATGAAGCCCGAGTGGTGGAACACCAAGAGGATCTACTCACCGATCCGGATCAGGACCGAGCGGCCGCTGGCTCTCAACGCAGATGGCAGCGTGAGCGTGGGGGTGGAGAACCGGTACCGGCACACGACTCTCTCGGAGCTGCGCGGGTTTTGGGGGATAGGGCCGGTCCGGCATGGCGAGTTCCGCGTGAACCTGCCGCCGGGTGAGGTAGGCACACTGAATCTGGATGTGGGCGCCAAGCCGGGCGACCAGCTTGAGATCTCGTTCTCCCACGGGCAGCGGAGGGTCGACGCGTACCACCTCCCCATCGGCCCGTTGCCGCAGCCGGACTGGGGCGACCTTTCGGTGAGCCATCGGCTCATGAGGGGCGGGAGCGTCCTACGCGTGACGGCAGGGCGAGCTGATCTGGACGTGGACCTGGCCACGGGAGAGCTGGGCGATCTGGGCCGGGTGGGATTGGTCGTATCCGCGAGGGGAGTCGCCGAGGATGTGCTTCGCGATGACGCCGAGACGAGCGACGTGGCCTGGCAGGCCCTGGCCGATGGCGTCGAGATCACCATCAGGCGAAGCCTGCCGGCGGGCGATATCACCTACACCGTGACCGTCCGCAACGGCCAGCTACCGCGCATCCGGTACGAGCTGCCTTACTCCGGGCCGGAGATCGACGCTCGCGAGGTGGGGCTCGAGTGGAGCAGCGTGCCTAGGCATGAGGTTGAGTTCGTCGCCGACCCTCAGTGGATCGTTTCGAGCGTGGCCAACGCGCAGTGGACCACTACGGAAGGGTACATCTCGAACTCCGGAGGCCGGACAGGCTACGGTTGGGGCGGATACGGGCCAGCCGCCGTGCCGCGCTCCAGCCGTGCCACCCGATACAACATCCTGCACGCCGCCGACGGTTACACCATGCGCATCCAGAGCGATGGCACCCACCACATCCGGATGCGATGGCCCGGCGCCGCCTCCGCCTGGGCGGCCTTCCGCGTGCTGGACGTCTCGAACGGAGGCGGGGAGCCGTTCCTCGCCTCCCACTTCGCGGGCGAGCATCACATCATCCGCGATGGCGATGTCATCGAGGGTGGACACGGCTTCGCGCCCCTGCATTGGTAGGCGGGCGCTATGCCGTGGAGAGAGGGTCTTGATGGCTGATCCCAAGCCGTGGGGAATGGTGTTCGATGAGCCGGGCCGCGGGCTGCGCCGGATGGAGTTCGACTGGCCCCACCCGGCGGCGGGCGAGGCCGTGGTGGAGGTGCTGGGCTGCACCCTGTGCGGCAGCGACATCCACAGCTACGAGGGCCGCCGGTCCACGCCCGTGCCGACCATCCTGGGGCACGAGATACTGGGGCGGATCGTGCAGCTTGGCGATGCGGCTCCCGTAACCGTGGACGGCCAGCGTCTGTCGGTGGGCGACCGGGTGGTGTGGGGCATCGCGGCCTCCTGCGGCGACTGCTACCACTGCGCCCACGGGCTGCCTCAGAAGTGTGAGAGCCTGTTCAAGTATGGCCATGAGGCCCTGGCCCCGGGGCGGGAGCTGAGCGGCGGGCTCGCGACCCACTGCTTGCTGGTGGGTGGAACGCCCATCGTGAGAGTCCCGGCGGGGCTGCCCGACCGGGTCGCCTGTCCCGCCGGCTGCGCCACGGCCACGGTCGCGGGCGCGCTGCGTATCGCCGGCGAGGTGGGGGGCCGCTCCTGTCTCGTCGTCGGGCTGGGGATGCTGGGGCTGACGGCGTGCGCCATGCTGGCCGAGGCGGGCGTGAGCGGGGTGCTCGCGACGGACCTCCAGCTCGGCCGCCGTGAGCTTGCGG
Organism: Armatimonadia bacterium; assembly: GCA_014730065.1. Taxonomy (GTDB): domain Bacteria; phylum Armatimonadota; class Zipacnadia; order UBA1398; family UBA1398; genus UBA1398. The sequence continues at coordinate 3,524 of WJIW01000077.1, forward strand.
GCCGGTTCGGGGCCGAGGAGACCTTCGAGCCGGAGGCCGATGAGGTCCTGGAGCGCACGGGCGGGCGCGGCGTGTACGTGGCTTTCGACTTCACCGGAGTGCCCGAGGCGGTCGCCATGACGGTGGACTCCCTAGCCCTGGGCGGCTCCGCCGTCTGGATCGGCTCGACGTATCCCGCGCGCCCCCTCGAGCTGCCGTCCGAGCAGGTTGTCCGCCGCTGCCTGACCATCCGGGGCCTCCACAACTACCACCCCGAGGATCTGCTCGGCGCCGTGGGGTTCCTGGACTCGACTCAGGGTCGATATCCCTTCGGTGAGCTGGTGGGGGAGGGGTTTGCCCTGCGGGACGCCGAAGCTGCCTTCGACGCCGCCGCGGGTGGCCAGGCCCTGCGCGTACCCGTGGGCGACATCTGAGGAGTGTAGCCATGCCGGAAGCCGTGGACCGGGTGGACGTAGGACGGTTCGCCCAGGTCGTGACATGTGATCCCCATCGCAGCGATGGCGCTCGGTCGTCGCGTATCGAGGAGCTCGAGGCCAGCGCCGTGTTCCTGGAGGAGCCCCTGGAGCCATCGCCTGAAGGCGTGTTCCAGGTTCCCCAAGAGGGGGGCAAGGCAGCCATTGGCCTGCGCTGGGCCGACCGCCGGCTGGTCCGGGAGGTCGTGCTACCGAGGCCCCTCCCGGGCGAAGGTGACCCACGGCTGGAGCTGTGGGTTGGCGAGTCCTGGTGGCAGGGGGAGTGGGTCACGGTGGAGGCTACCCCGGAGCACGGCGCAGAGGGGCTATCTTGGAAGCTAGCGACGATGCCCGTTGGCGCGGAGATGGGTACCTGGAAGGTCCGGCTCATCTTCGACGCGGGAGCCACCAGCATCGCCGTGCCGCGTCCCGAGGCCTACACCGCGACTTCCTGGCGCGACGTCCATCTGGTGGCCGAGCTGGATCAGGGGGCATGCGAATCCCCTGCCACGTTCCAGGTGTACAACGGGCTTGTGGTCGATGGCCCCGACCAGCTCGTGCCGGGCCAGTCGCACCCCATGGTGGTCCGAGCCGCCGAGAACTCTGACCACAAGGGCGACCGGACCGCCCTCTGGATCCGCCTCGAGGGCGGAGGCGTCTCCGTGGCCATCGAGGACCTGCTGCGAAACGGCGCCGTACGGCTCACCGACCTTGGCCTGACCGTCCGACTCCCGGGTGAGCCCGCGCGTGGCACAGATGGACGCCGGACGATCCTGGACCGAGTGCGCGACATGCCCGAGCAGACACTGGAGGCCGCCTTCGCGTCCGTTCACAACCCGGTTCAGAACAAGGGGCCGGTACTCCTCAGCATGCCGGCGGGCAACCGCAAGATCATCGCCGACGGCGACGCCTCGCTGCGGATGAAGCTCA
>WJIW01000078.1 GCA_014730065.1 Armatimonadia bacterium
CGATGACGTCCCCGGTCTTGCTTGCCCTATGATCGCGCCTACGAGCCAAGCCATGGCTCGTGGGCCGACGGCTCGACCCGCGCGGGACCCTTCAGAAGGTCAGCGTCCAGTCGTCGTCGGTGCCCTTCACGCCATCGGTGCCGATGCTCGAGACGCGCAGCTCATCGCCCTCGCGCCGGGACTCCAGAGGCTGCTCGTTCTCGTCGAGGAGGTACCGCTCGTCCATGAAGCCTGCATCCACGAGCGCCTGGAGGGACTCGGGAGGCTCCCCCTTCGCCTGCCGGAAGCCCGTTACGGCGCTCTGGATCTCCCGGGTCAGCCACTGCCGCTCGTTGATGGTACGTTCGCCCAGGGGCCGCTTCACCGGTTCGGGAAGGGGCAGCAGTCGCAGGGCCTCCACGCCCAAGTAGCAGAGGGGGCCGGAGGCGTCGGCGCGCCCGGCGGGGTTGGCGCCCTTGCAGCGGAAAGTCAGCATGTGCACCCCCGCCGTGAGCTCCCGCGCGCCGAGCTTGACCTCGGTCGAGCCCGTGCTCTGGGTGTGCAGGTCCACGGTGGGCGCCACCGCTTCGCCGTCCAACTCCACATCCCAGGTGCCGTAGTCGTACGAGGTGAGGGCGGAGAGCCGGGCGGCGTAGAGGCCGGTCTCGGGCACCTCGAAGGGAAGCTCCAGTACGCCCTGGGGATCGGTGTTCCGCCAGAACACCAGGGGCCGGGCCCAGATGAGCTGGAGCACGGGATCGGGCGCGTCTCCGGAGACCTTGGCATCGGCGATGCGGTCGCCGGCGGGGATGACCTTCCACGGCGGGCGGCGCTCGCCCCATGCCGGTACGCCACCGAAGGGCTTGGGCTGACCCAGTTGGTACCAGAAGGCCACCGAAGAGAAATAGTCCGGGCGCTCCACGTACCAGCCCTCGACGGGCGGCTCCATGTTGCCCTTGTGCTCGATGTCCGCGATCAGGGATTCACCGAAGGGCACAGGGTCAAGCACGTGCCAGCGGTACATGCAGCCTCGGTCGCCCGCCTCGTAACCCTCCCAGAGGGTCTGGCCGAAGAAGGGCGTGGTCCGCTCCCGGTAGCCCCAGGCGTCGTTGAAGTAGTCCTCGGTGCCGGTGCCCTGAAGGGACGGCACCTCCTCGCCATCGATGTAGAAGAAGTCGTCCCCCTCGCCGAACCAGCCGTCCTGGCATAGGGTGGTCGAGAGCACGGTGCCCACGTAGTGGCCCTTCCCCTCGGCCTCCAGGAACCGGTAGTCCCGGCCCATCTCGCACGGGAACTCCTGGCGGTACCGGGCGCAGAAGTACGGCGTGTCTTGTGGCAGGTTGTCGTACTGGAGGTAGTCCACGATCCAGTAGAGCCCCGTGCGCTCATCGGGGTTGTCGTTGGTGAGGGTGATCCGGGCGGACTTGTGGAAGGGCATCCGCCAGTAGCAGGTCAGGGCGCCCGTCTCGGACACCTGTACCGGCAGCGAGGTCACGACCAGCCGCTTGCCGTGTCCGCAGGCGAAAAAGTCGCCCAGGGGCGCTTCGACGGCGGGCTCTTCGGCGCCGTCCCAGTAGATACGCAGGATGAGCTGGTCCAACCGGTCCAGGTGTCCCGAGTGGGAGGTCATCCAGATGTGGTTGATGATCCCCGGTCCCTGGATCACAGGCAGCTCGAGTACCTCCCCGGGCTGGATCCGGCTCATGTCGAAGTTGCCGTCATGCCATTCGGGCTGCTGGTTGCTGGAGATGCGGCCCGGCCGGCCCTCCATGGGCCTGGCCAGAGCGCCGAGCATGTCATTGGGTAGCACGGCAGAAGCTCCCTATCCGTCGTCGGCCCCCCAAGGTACCGCTGCGATGGTTCTCCCGGCGTGGTCGGGTCCCTGCCAACTGGGGCGAACCGCCCCGCAGTCCGAAGGCTCTTTCATCCATGAGGGGAGAGGAAGCCCGTGATACATCTGGTCTTGCGAGCCCAAGACGGCGACGATGCGGCTTTCGCTGAGTTGATCACACACCACCGGGCGTCACTTCTCGCCCGGGCGTTCCGCCTGACGGGTAACCGGGAAGATGCTCTGGACGCCGTTCAGGATGCCACAGTGGCGGCGTTCCAGCGCATCAACGATCTACGCGACCCCGACGCGTTCGGCGCGTGGATGCTCCGACTCCTCCAGACGGCCAGTCGGGGACATCGGCGGCGGAATCGTCGCAGTGTCGAGGCCGCTCTGCACAAGGAGATGCCCGGTGCCGTAGTGGGCGATCCCGTCCAGTCTCTTTGGCTGGGTCAGATATTGAGTGCCCTCCCCCACCGACAGGCTGAGCTACTGCGCGACTACCACCTTAGCGGCATGACCGTGGCGGAGTTGGCGCGGGCTTCGGGCCGCCCGGCTGGAACCATCCAGCGATGGCTGTTCGAGGCTCGAGCGGCTGCGCTCAAGGAGGCGATGCACATGGAACGGGTCGCATGGCTGATCGGAGACGAGCTTACGCCGAAAGAGATCCAGAAGGTGGAGAACGCTGCTGCCATCGCAGGGCTGGGTAGCCACCACGAGCCGAACGCCTGCAAAGCGTGCGACCAGCTCATGGCTGGCGAAGGACCCCATCCCGCGGTCGCCATTCTCGCCCTCGACGAGCAGGGCCGCGGGGATGCGTGGATGATACTCGCCGTACTCAGAGCGCCCGGAACCGACCAGTTCAGCACACTTCACGCCATCGTCTTGGGTCCCGCCGAGGACCAGATCGTGTTCCGGGCCTGGAAGGCAGCGTGCGGTGCGTATCTGGCCAGACCCACGGACGAGCAGACCGTGTCCGAGCTAGCCCGATACCTGCGCATCCTGGCCGACGCGGGGGATATGTCTTACGAGACCGCGGGGGGATGAGCCCTAACCTGCGCCGTGTCAGGCTGGCGGCCCATGTGGCCTTCATCACCGGGTCGGCAAGTGCGTCCCGCCGGCCCGGCGAACCTCCCCGCGAGGAGAGGTGATCTCGATGGCGGCGATCCCCACGGCGATCTGCGGTCTATGTGTTGCGGTGATAGCACCCGGCGGGCCGATGATCCTACTCACCGGCGATCAGAGCGCCGCGACCATGCCCACAACGGTGACGTACGAACCCGCCGACCTGGCCGCAGCATCGAGTCTCGATACCGAGAGCCTGGCCGATCCCGCCGTCGTCACCGAGGCGGGCGAGCGCGTTCCCAGCCAGACCCTCACCCGCCCCGACGACACGACCACCGTGGTCTTCCTGCCGCCCCACGGCGCTGGCCGGCTACGCCTGGTGCCGAGGGAAGCCGTCGACCGGATCCCTTCACCTCCCGAGCCGCTGGAGGTCGAGGAGTCGGGCGACACGATCACCGTCACGAGCGCCCATTACCGCATCACCCACCCCAAGTCGGCGAACGGTGGCCTGCCCACCGTCATCGAGCTCGCCAACACCGGCAAGCGCCTGGACGATTTCGTGGTGAACGACCGAGTACACTCGCCCGAGCACGGCGGCCATCTCCTCAGGGATGATCCCGAGGGCACGGCGCGACTGGTCGCCGCGGGGCCGCTCATGGCCACCGTGGAGACCAGGGCGCGGTACGGCGGAGGCGACGCCCCGGGCTCGCCCGAGGCCGTGTACCGGTTCCACTACTTCGCCACCACCCCCGCGGTGCTCGTTGAGGCTACTATGAGCCAGAGCCCCGCCATCGACTGGCCGGAGCTGCATCTCCTGGAGATCAACGAGCAGGGCGCGGCCTTCGGAGAGTGGGCCGTGGGACGGCTGGACAATGCCGGCGCCCTGGAGGGCGAAGGCGCGACACACCAGGGCGCGCGGTGGGGAGCCCTCAAGGACGGCGCGAACGTCTTGGGTATCGCCTACCGCGGCCAGGTGCGAGTTCACGACGGCCGGGGCGGTTACGGAACCTACGTCCACGGACCGTGGGTGAGCTGGGCCGGCCAGGAGGCCCAGCTCTCAGCCATCCTCTGGGTCAGCGCCGGGGAGGGATCGCTCGAGTCGCTGGCTCGTGCTGGCGAGGCCCTGGGCCGGGCCCCCCAGGCCGTGCTGACGACGGCGTTGATCCAGGACCTGGAAGATCAGCTCGGCGCGGCTGGCCCAGAGGGCGCCATGGCGGTGAGCACCATCGGGCGCCTGGCCGCCGACTCCTTCGGCGAGCGTGCCCATATGCTCCGCCGGGCGCGGGCACTCCAGGCCGAGGGAGCCGATCCCCGGACGGCGGCGCTCGAGGGCGGCGCAGGCAGGTTGCTGGCCTCCGAGGAGCTGGCCTTGATCGTTAGCCGAACGGGCCAGGGCGTGGCCTTGAGCAGCCTGTTCGACCCGGCCGAGGGCCGGGAGATGACTTCTCGGGCCCAGCCACTCTGGAACGCTACCCTCCGACTCGCCTCGGGCGAGGAGTTGGAGATCGCCAGCGACGAGGGCTTCGCGCGATCCAGCGCCTCGGTGGCGGGCCAGACGGCGAGGCTGCAATGGTCGGGCCACGAGGTAGAGGGCCTGGAGGCCAGGATGCGGCTGCGGCTCACCGGGCCACGGCTCACCAGTCAACTCGAGGTGGACGTGCCGCCGGAGGTGGCTCTGGTCTCGGTGACGCCGCTGGACCTGCACCTCGGGGCCCTGGGCGACGCGAGCGATGACGCCTTCGTCTACCCTATGGTCTCGGGCGGCCTGGTCGAGGATCCCCTGGGCAAGGGCGTGCGCCACGCAGGCCGATACCCCTCGGGCTGGACGCCCCTGCCCTTGGCCGCCTACTACGATCCCGATGGCGGCCTCTACGTCGCATGGCACGATGCCGTGGCGAGCACCAAGGAGATCTTGACGGAGACCACCGGCGACCAGGCTCGAATACGGATGACCTACCCCGCCCAGAACGCCGGGGTCCCGGGCAAGGGCTTCCGCCAGCCGGGCGAAGTGGTCATCGAGCTGATGCGGGGCGATTGGTACGACGTGGCCCGGACCTACCGGGCCTGGGCACAGGCCGAAGCCGACTGGTGGCCCAATGATGCCGAGCGGCGGACGCCGGAGTGGATGGAGGAGATCGCCGTCTGGGCCCAGACCAGCGGCGGGCCCGAGGAAGTGGTCGGACCGGTCAAGGAGTTCGCCGAATACATGGGCGTGCCCACGGCGGTGCACTGGTACAACTGGCACCAGATCCCCTTCGATGTGGAGTATCCCCATTACTTCCCCACCAAGCCCGGCGTGCGTGAGGGCGTGGCGGAGCTGCAAGCCGCCGGCGTCCGCGTCATGCCGTACATCAACGGCCGGCTATGGGACACGGCGCTGGATGACTTCCAGAGCGAAGGCATCCATGCGGCGACGAAGGATGAAGAGGGTAATCCCTATATAGAGGAGTACGGGTCCGGCGCCAAACTCGCTCCCATGTGCCCCACCCAGGACCTTTGGCAGGACACGGTGCGGGAGATCGTCCTCCGCCTATGCGGCGAAGTCGGCGTGGACGGTGTGTACATCGACCAGGTGGCGGCCGCCCAGCCGCGCCTGTGCTACGACGCCAGCCACGGACATCCCCTGGCGGGGGGCGCGTGGTGGAACACCCGGGGCTACTGGCCCATGCTCACCGAGCTGCGCCAGCGGCTCCGCGAGCTGCCGGGCGAGAAGATGATCACCACCGAATGCAACGCCGAGCCGTACTCTCACCTTTTCGATGGCTACCTGACGTGGCACTTCCAGTACCACAACCAGATACCCCTGTTCGCGGCCATCTACGGCGGCCGGGTCCAGCTCTTCGGCCGCGCCTTCGGGGGCGACTCCATGGCACGGCGGCTCAAGGCCGCCGAAGCTCTCGTCTGGGGCGAGCAGCTCGGCTGGGCGCCACCCTCCATCATCGACGATCCCCTGGCCGGCCCGATGCTCCGGCGGTGTGCCCGAATGCGCCACGCCCTGCAACCGTTCCTCGCCGTTGGTGACATGGCCCATCCGCCCCGGGTCACCGGCCAGATCCCCCGGGTCACCTCGGACTGGCAGTGGCACGGCGAGTGGGTTCGGGAGGACTCGGTGCTGCAGCACGGAGCGTGGCGTGATGGTGAGGGCCGGTTGGTGGTCATCTTCGCCAACGTGAGCGAGGAGCCCCTGAGCTTCACCTGGGAGTGGGATGGCACCTACCTCAGCCCGACCGGTGACAGCGTCATCATGACGGAGGACGGCGAGGGACCGGGGCCGGCGCTGGAGACGCCGGGCCGCCTACGCATCAACCTGGAGTCGCTCGAGGTGCGGGCGTACCGAGTTAGCGAAGCTGAGTAACGACTAAGCGATACTTGACACAGTCCACGCGCGGCTGGAAGAATCGCCATTCGGGTGGCAGCCGACGCTGGGGTTATCTATAAGCCCATAGCACATCCCAAAGAGGAAGCGGCAGCCCCCAGGGGGTGTATTGCTGGTGCTGGCGTCCGCATGGCGCGTGGGTTATCTGCGTACCTTTTCCATCTTGGCAGTATGCACTATGAGCGGTGTTGCTTTCTTCGCCTTGTGTGGGTGCGGCGGCGCCTCGCCGCCCGGATCAGAGCTGGGAGACGCTCAGATCAGTGGTCGGGTCGTCGATGCCGCCACGCCGGGTCAGGGCGTGCCCGGCATCGAAGTGTCTTTCACGCCATCCAGCGCATCGATTCGGGCGATGTCCGACGTAACCGATGATCAAGGACACTACGAGCTCACTGGGCTACCTGCTAGTGCTGGTAC
>WJIW01000079.1 GCA_014730065.1 Armatimonadia bacterium
CCCGCCGCCGCGACCTGGTGCCACCTGGCGGACTTCAACGCGAACCGCCAGTACTACTCACGCGATTGCTCGCTGGGGGCGGCGGGCCAGGCCTAGGCAAGGAAGCGCTTTCGTCCAGCGGGAAGATGGGGCGGCGCAGGTGCTGGTACGGGAGCCGCTCCAAACGCAGATCGGTCCAGCCCGGCGTCAGCGCCCATATGGACCCCCTACAGCGCTCCCGGGCATAGCCATACAGGTATCCGCACTTGACCACCACGGCCTGATAGGCGTCCAGGTCCATGCCGAGGTGGTCCACGATCTCGTGGCAGCCCGAGCCGATCCGGCCCGCACTCAGCACCACGGTGACGCCCCCCACCGAGACCACCGCCAGCCGATCTTCCATTGTGGCCTCAACGGTGGCATCGACCCCGAGTGGCGCCCCGTTAACGGTATCCAGCTTGCCGCCGATCTCCAGGGTTGTTCGCGCGCCAACCCCCGCGGCGACGGCCCTCCGCGTGGACTCCTCATCACGCAGGCCACCGACCAGCACCCCCGATGCTCCGGCCTCCAGCAGATGCCCGAGCATAATGGGAAGGTCGCCTGCCGCACCCGCGCCGGGGTTGTCGCCAGTGTCGGAGAGGAACACTCCGCCACCGGGATGGGAGAGTGCGGCCTCGATGGCAGGGCCGGGTTCGAGCACCTCCGACTCCGGACCGAACTCCCGGCGGCGATCCCATACCTCCGTCGCCAGGTTCTCGGCGTACATCCTCGCGGTGTCGGGGGAATCTCCGCTCACTACAAGAGCGCTTACCGAAGTATGCGGGCTGTCCGTCCATGCGCACCCAATGAGCAGCGAGGAATCGAGGACCCCATCGGCGGCATCCAGCTCCTCGATCCGCCCATAGATCGACCGCGCGGGCTCGCAGCTCGTGACGGCCCACTCCCCGGGCAGGATCATGGGGAGCTTGACGAGAGCCTGGTGTGGCCGAAGGCCCGTCGTCAGAGCCCTGGCAGCGTGCTGGGCGGCCCGTGCCCAGGTTGCCGCAGCATCGGTATGGGGAGCCTTGCGGTAGGCGGTCAGGCAGTCGGTATCAGCGACCAGCTTGGGCGAGACATTGGCATGCAGATCCAGCGATCCGGTCACATGCGCGTCCTCGCCGACGACGCCTCGGATCCTGCGCACCAGGTCGGTCTCGCCGTCGCCCAGTCCCTCGACCTCCATAGCCCCATGTAGCCTAAGGAGCACCCCGTCCAGGGGCAGCGCCGCCTGGAGCAGGTCGAGTAGCTCGTCTCGAATCGCTTCGTACGTCCCGAGGTCCACCTGGCCGTAAGGACCGGCGCTGCCATGGAGCAGAGGGACCCACTCCACGCCGTCGGGCAGTGGTGGCGAGGCCGACAGTACCTCGTCACCCCGGCGGATGCGGAACTCGCTCTCTCCCGTTCGAAGGGTGGAGAAGCTGTTCGACTCGTGCCCGATTCCGCAGACTGCACAGCGCGGCCGCATTCGGCTGCCCCCTTGGTCGTCGCCCACTGATCGGTGCTCCGCCGGTTAGCGGAGCCCTTCAGCTGGGCACGGCGCGACCGAGCGGGCCCGTCCGCTCGGCGGAAGCACCGGTGCAAGCGCTCTGGTCGCCTCATGAGCCCCTATTGCCTCAGTGCGTCGCTGCCACCTCTTGCGGCCGGGCTCCGCGTGACCGGGTACCAGTCAGTCGCACCTATCGATACCATCCGCGCCTTCGGTGTATCCTGGTCTGCGAAGCCCTCTAGGCACAGGTTCTGCGAGTCTCACTAGCCCGGCACGCGGGCCCGAAGTGGAGCCATTCATGCACCTCGATCAGGAGCGGTACTCGCGCCAGACCCTGGTCCCGCAGGTCGGGATCGCGGGCCAACCCAAGCTGGCCGCAGGCAGAGTCGCCGTCGCGGGCTGTGGCGCCTTGGGCTCTGCGACGGCCTCGCTCCTCGCCCGGGCGGGGGTGGGCTACATCCGGCTGATCGACCGGGACTTCGTCGAGATCTCCAACCTCCAGCGGCAGCGTTTGTATACGGAAGCCGATGTGGAGTCGGGCATGCCCAAGGCCGCCATCGCCGCCCAGCGGCTGGCCGAGGCCAACAGCGAGATCAGCCTGGAGGCCGAGGTGACCGACCTGTCGTCGGCCAATGCCGAGGCGCTGCTCTCCGACGTGGATGTGATCGTGGACGCCATCGACAACCTGGAAGGCCGCTTCCTCATCAACGACGTGGCCCTGAAGCACTCCATCCCGTGGATCTACGGAGCCGTTATCTCCACCTACGGGCTCAGCATGACGATCCTGCCCGGCGAGGGGCCATGCATCCGTTGCCTGCTGCCCGAGACGCCCGCACCCGGCACCGTCGACACCTGCGCCACGGCGGGGATCTTCGGGCCTATCGTGGACTGGATCTCGGGTCTGCAAGCATCGGAGGCGATGAAGCTCCTACTGGGCCAGCGCGATCAAGTCAGTCGGGGGCTCTGCCAGGTCGATGTATGGGACCGGGAGCTGGAGGTCAGCGGAGTGCCCGTACGGCCCGGCTGCCCAGCGTGTGCGATGGGCCGCTACGAGTTCTTGGAGGCCGATGCCACCTCTGAGACGGTGTCGCTCTGCGGGCAGGACGCCCTCCAGATCAGCATGCCCAGCGGCTCCACTCTCGATCTGGAGGACCTGGGCGCGCGGCTCGCCTCGGGGCGCGAAGTCCTGCTGACGCCCTTCATGGTGCGCTTCGAGGCCGAGGGTCACGAGATCAACGTGTTCGCCGATGGAAGGGCTATCATCAAGGGTACGACCGACCCGGCCCTCGGCCGCATGCTCTACGCCAAGTATGTGGGGACGTGAGCCCTTGGACCCGACGACCACGGTCTACCTGGACAATGCGGCGACGAGCTACCCCAAGCCCGAGGCCGTCTACGAGGCCCTGGATCGGTTCATGCGGCGGAGCTTGGCCAACCCGGGTCGAAGCGGACACCGGATGGCCGTGGAGTCCCAGCGGGCCGTGTCCCAGTGCCGATCTCTGGTGGCTCGCATGTTCGGCGCAAGCGGGCCCGAGCGAGTGGTCTTCGCCTTCAACGCCACCGATGCGCTGAACACGGCAATCAAGGGGCTGATCGGCCGGGGTGACCATGTCGTCACCACCCAGATTGAACACAACTCGGTGCGGCGCCCTCTCACGGGGCTGGCGGCGTCCCACGGGGTGGAGGTGGACTGGGCGCCCGCCGACGGTGAGGGCGTGGTGGATGCCGCCGCCATCCTGGGGCTGGTGCGGGAGGATACTCGGGCCGTGGTGATGACCCATGCGTCGAACGTGGTGGGGACCCTCCAGCCCGTCGCCGAGGTCGCCCGCCATCTGAGGGAGACACCGACACTTCTGATCGTCGATGCGGCCCAGACCGCGGGATGTGTGGACATCGACATCCACGACATGGGCATCGACGCCCTGGCCTTCGCCGGACACAAGGGCCTGCTCGGTCCCACGGGGACCGGCGGCCTGGTGCTGGGCGAGCGAGCGCTACCCACGCCCCTGCGAGAGGGCGGCACCGGTACCGACTCCGAGTCGTCCACACATCCCGAGGAGCTGCCCGAGCGGCTGGAGGCGGGTACGCTCAACGTCGCGGGGCTTGCGGGCATGGCGGCGGGAATCCGGTACCTGGAGGAGCGAGGAGTGGAGAGGGTGGGGGACCACGAGCGACGGATGGGGCAAGCCCTCCATGATGCCCTGGCGGGCGTGCGCGGCCTGCGCGTGTATGGCCCCGCGGACTTCGGGCTGAGGACCGGTGTGGTCTGCACCAACATCGAGGGAGCGGACCCGCGGGATGTGGCCGCCATGCTGGACACGTCCTTCGGGATCGCCTCACGCCCGGGGCTACACTGCGCGCCGGGGGCTCACGGAAGCCTGGGAACCCATCCCGCCGGCGCCGTGCGACTCAGCCCTGGCCCCCTGACCACCGACTCGGACATCGACCGAGCCATCGAGGCGATGACCCAGATCGCGGCGGCGCTGAGCGTCTAGGGATCCGGCAGGGGCCGCCCTAGCTACTGAAGCCGGAAGCCCGCCTCCTCCAAGTGCTTGGCCCCCATGGGGCCCGTGAGCGCCGCCAGGTACTCCTCCGCCGCCTGTGAGCGCGGCGTCTCGGAGGACACCGCGGCCACGTACGTGCTCGGGACCTGGACGGTGTCGGGGAGCTGGAGGACCGCCAGCTCCTGCCCGACCACATCGGTCACGTACACGAAGCCCGCATCGACCTCCCCGAGGGCCACCTTGGACAGCACCAGCTTCACGTTGGTCTCCTCGGAGACCACATTCGCTCGGATTGCCTCGGCGTACTCGGGCCCGAAGTCCGGCGCTTCGGCCATCAAGCTCCATACCTGGCGCGTGTAGCGTCCAACGGGGCAGGTCTCGGTCGCCACGGCGATGGACGTCCCCTCCGAAGCCAGGTCCGCTAGCTCCCGCACCTCGGTGCTGGCGGGGTCGACGGCGACACAGATCCCGTTGTGGCAGAAGGGGACAGGCTCCCGCACCAGTCCATCGGCCACCAGGGTATCCATGTGGCGCTCCGACGCGGATAGGAAGACATCGAACTGCGCGCCCTGCTGTGCCTGGATCACCAGCTCCTGGGTGCCGGCCAGGTTGGCTCGTGGCTGCAGCTCCGGCGTCTCGGCCGAAAGGTCGCTATGGAAGTCGTCCAGGATCTCGGTCAGGGAGGCCGCGGCGAACACGGTCACCTCGACGGGCTCGACGCTCTTCTCGCCAGGGCCGACGCGATCATCCCGCACCGGAGACCCCGAGCCTTCGGGCTCATCGGACGAGGAGCAGCCCAGGAGACATGCCAAGGTCATCACCAGCAGAGAACACAGCACACACCGGGTCACGTTGATCACGAGACAGTCCCTTCGGGCG
>WJIW01000080.1 GCA_014730065.1 Armatimonadia bacterium
CCACCACCCCTTCTGCCACCCAGCAGGCCCACCAAGTGCGGGCGGGGTTCGCTTCTCCCACCTCCCCATCCATGGCGACCAGCGGGCCAACTATGGAGACCTGTACACGACCAAGGCATCACCGGGCAGCACATCGCTGAGGCGCCCCTGAATAACGCTTATCTCGGACGTTGTGGGCTCGAACTCCGATGCCGCGGCCAGCTCCACACGGGTCAGGCGCCGCTCGTCGGCTCCGAAGTCGATCTCCAGCTCCACACTGAGCGCGTCCAGGCCACGGTTCAGAAGGACCACGGCGATGCCGTCGGCGCCTGGGTCCCTAACCACGAGCCCCGTGAGGGGGGCGCCGCCGGGCACGGCGATCGGCGCCGCAACCGGTCCCAAGCGAGCGGCTCGTCCCAATACGGAGGCGATGGCGCCCGGCAGGGCCTGCCCATGGCCCACGACGGGCACGCGAATGCCCCGCCTCGGCGCCTCCAGCAGGACACCGACCGCATCCAGGTGGTGGTGGCTCGATCCCAGGTAGGGTGTCGCGTCGGGATGGTCGGAGGTTACGTCGATGACACACACTTCCACGCCCGCGTCCGACAGCGATGCGAAGGTCTCCCCCGCCAGCGCCAAGTCCCTCCGCGGCAAGGCCACATCGGCCGCGAGGAGCCCTCCGGCGGGAGCCAGAGCGGGCCGCAGCAGCGTGGCCCAGAGGGCGCCAGCGGCCTCGAAGGGCCCCGCCATGCCCACGCCCTCGGGAAGGAGCGGAGTCAGCTCCTCGACACATGCCAGATAGTGGGGCAGGTCCAGGAACGGCTTGGAGTCGGGGCGGGTGGCCGGACCCAGGTAGTAGCGAACCTGTTCGCCACCCTCACGCTCGCCAACGGAACCGCGAACGGCATCGACCAGATACCGCAGAGCGGCGGCAACGCGCAGTGGGTCGGCATATCTCTGGGCATCGCCCCCGGTCGGCACCAGGATGACATGACGCTCACCGGGCGCCATTCGCGTGATGGTTGTGGTGATCCGGCCGACCAGCTCCTCCGGTGGCTCATCCGCCAAGGGTAGCGCCGACCAGGGCACCAGGATGCGTAGCATCCGCGGCGCCGCCGACTGTACCGTCCCGGTAACCATGCTGCCCAGGTCCACCGACTGACCGATCCCCAGCCAGCGACCGGCCACGGGAGCGCCCTCGGTCACCGGCACCGGCGACGGAAGGGGGGTATCGGGCGGGGCGGGAGCGGCGCCCAAGGTCGCCACGGGGTCCCAGAAGTGTGCCTCGGCTTCGCCATGAGTCACCAGAACCACCGAGGCGCGGCGGGTGCCATCGGGGATGGCCGTGCGCGTAGCCAGCCTGAACGGGGTGCCAGGGATGGCTAGGATGGCGCTGGTCTTGGTGCCCAGCCTGCGGTCGAAGGCGTCGCTGAACTGCACGGAGATCCATGCGCCACGGCCCACGGCGAGGCGCATCACTTGGGCGTCACAGCCCCAATCCAGAATGCGGCCGGGCTCAAGCTCGCCCTCGTCCAGGTCCTGGGAGACCAGTACGAACCCGCCGCTGGCCCGAACGACCAGCCGGCCATCGATCGTCTCGGCCCGGGTCTCGTCCGATGCCAGCCAGTGGGCATCGTCTTCGGCTAGGGTCTCGAAGGAGGCATCGGACAGCAGGTCGGCCCACCCGGGCCAGCAGAGGCAGGCCAGGAGCACGGGTAGCCAGAATAGCCGGTTCGCGAGGCTCGTGGGCGGGTCTCCCATCCGCCGGGCCAGCGTCGCCCGGACGGCTTCAGTATCTACCGAGACGCCGCGGGGTGTCGATGGTTTCGCGCCCGGTCGCCGCGTCTCCGAGAGGACGGCCCAAGCGTGGCTGACATCAACCTGAAGTTCGACTTCACCAACTGCATGAGCTTCCGCATCGGTATGAGGAACGGGATCACCGATGACGACCTGAACGCGGTAATGCTCCGGGCCGCGTATCCGACGGTTCTGGAGGCGAAGACGGCCAAGGACGGCATGCCGGGCTTCCTCCAGGCCCTGGACCCCGATGTGATCAAGCTCGAAGAGATCAAATCGGCCTGGGCTGGCTTCGAGCAGAGCTTCCCCGGTGAGATCAAGGACCTTCTGATTCTGGGCATCGGCGGCTCGGCCCTGTGCACCCTGACCTTCCAGGCCGCCCTGTTGCATCCCTATGCCAACTCCCTGCCCGAGGGCCATCCCGAGCGGCCCCAGGTCCGCGTTCACGTGATCGACAACTCCGATCCCTGGCAGATCGAGGGCGTGCTCGACCTTATGGACCCCAAGACCACGGCGGTGTTCGTCGTCTCGAAGAGCGGCACCACCGCCGAGACCCACTGCGGCTTCGGCCGGGTCCGGGAGTGGATGGACGCCGCGGGCTGTGACTGGACGAACCAGACGGCAATCTGCACCGATTTCCCCACCGAGAACAAGACCAGCCCCCTCTGGACCCTGGCCGAGGACGAGAATCTGTGCAAGGTAGGCATGCCTCCCCAGGTGGGTGGACGCTTCTCGGCCTTCACCGCCGTGGGGCTCTTCCCCGCCCTGGCCATGGGTATCGACATCGACGCCATGCTCGATGGCGCCAAGCGGATGGCCGACCACTGCCGCTCCGATGAGGGCATCATGGGCAACCCGGCGTACCTGTTCGCGGCCATGCAGCACACGTACTTCATGAGCCGCAAGCCGGACCGCAAGCGCAACATCCTCGTTCTGATGCCGTACTCGTACCGGCTGCGGCTCGTCTCCGACTGGTTCGCCCAGCTCTGGGCCGAGAGCTTGGGTAAGCGTCGCGGACTGGACGGCTCCAAGGTCAATGCGGGCCAGACGCCCGTGAAGGCTCTCGGTGCCACCGACCAGCACAGCCAGCTTCAGCTCTACCAAGACGGGCCCCACGACAAGATCGTCGTGTTCATCCGGGTCAGGGACCACGACGCATCTTGCCCGGTGCCGAAGCTGGACCTGGACGCGGTCGCCCACCTAGGCGACACCGAGCTGGGCAACCTGCTCGATGCCGAGTACCGGGCTACCGCCTTCGCCCTGGCGGAGGCCAACCGGCCGAACATGACCATCGAGGTCGAGAAGGTGGACGAAGGCACCCTGGGCGAGCTGCTTATGTTCTTCATGATGGCTACGGCGATCACGGGCGAGCTATTTGGGATCGATGCCTACGACCAGCCGGGCGTCGAGGCCAGCAAGCGGGCGACCCACGCACTCTTCGGTAGGAAGGGCAAGCAGTTCGACGAGCTGCGCGACGCCATGGAGGCGGCCGAGGGCGGGCGCAAGCTGGTGCTCGGAGATCAGTAGCGACCGCTGCCGAGGAGCCCGCCCATGCCCAAGACCGTAACCGCTGAACAGGCCGCGTCCCTCATCGAGTCGGGGGACGTTGTCTTCGTGCACTCCAATGGAGCCAACCCCGAGGCGCTCCTGGATGCCCTCGCCGAGCGGGGCGAGGAGCTGCGGGATGTGGAGATCATCCACCTGCTTACCCTCGGTCGCGCGCCCCACCTCGACCCACGTCTCTCGGAGGCATTCATCCACCGGGCGTACTTCATCGGCGCCAATGCCAGGGATGCGGTGAACTCGGGCCGGGCCTTCTACCACCCCGTGCACCTCTCGAACTACGGCAAGTGCGTGGTGGCTCGGCGGCCCACCGTGGCGCTGCTCCATGTCACCCCGCCGCGCAAGGGCTGCTACGGGCTGGGCGTCTCGGTCGAAGCGGCGCCAGAGGCCATCGATGCGGTCAAGGCCAACGGCGGTCTGGTCATCGCCCAGGTCAACCCCCGGATGCCCTTCGTTCACGGCCGGGGCTTCGTCGAGGAGCATCTGGTGGACTACGTGGTCGAGGCGGACGATCCCATCGCCGGCGTGGAGCCCGAGCCCATCAACCCGCAGCAGCGGAGGATCGGCGAGCTGATCGCCGAGCACCTCATCGAGGACGGTAGCACGCTCCAGATCGGCATCGGCGCCGTCCCCGATGCCGCCGTGGCCTGCGCCGTGGAGTTCGGCCGAAAAGACCTGGGAGTCCACACCGAGCTGTACACCGATGCGCTGATGCACGCCACTCGGGCCGGCGCGGTCACGAACCAGCGCAAGGTCATCAACAACGACTACGCCGTCAGCGGGATCTTCATCGGGACCAGGGAGCTATACGACTGGATCGACGATAACCCGCGGGTCCAGGGGCGCGCGTCGGCATACACCAACGACGTGCGGAACATCTCCGCCAACCCCGATGTGGTCGCCATTAACAGCGCCATCGGTGTGGACCTCAACGGCAGCGTGTTCGCCGACTCCCTGGCACCCAACCGCATGTACTCGGGATACGGCGGCCAGTGCGACTTCATGCGCGGCGCGGCCTTCACCGGGCCCGGGGGCAGGCCGGGCAAGGGCATCATCGCCCTGGAGTCGACCTACGTGAAAAGCAGCGAGCTGCGCTCGAAGATCGTCGGGCTCCATCCGGCGGGCATGAACATCACCGTCACGGCGGCGGACCCGGCGTACATCGTCACCGAGTACGGCATCGTCCACCTGGCTGGGCTCGCCATCGGTGAGCGGATCCGGGCCCTGGCCGCTATCGCCTACCCGGCCTTCAGGGACGAGCTGCTCCGGGAGGCCGAGAGCATCGGCGGGGTGACCCAGTACGTGCGCGCCGCCGCTCGGGAGCGGGGCCTGCCCGATGGCGTACTGGTGCAGGTGGAGTAGCCGGGCCTCAGGCCGGCGGCTCGCTGGACTGGAACTTCGATGGCAGCCACACGCTGAAGGTGGAGCCCTCGTTCAGCTCGCTCTCGACCTCCACGCGGCCGTTGTAGAAATCCACGATGCGGCTGACGATGCTTAGGCCGAGCCCTGTGCCCGTGGTGAGCTGGTTCTCAGTGCGCTTCTCTCGGAAGAACTCGCTGAAGAGCTGGGCCTGGCCCTTCTCGGAGATCCCGATACCCGTGTCCTTC
>WJIW01000081.1 GCA_014730065.1 Armatimonadia bacterium
ATTCCAGCATGGCGTATGCCAGTTGCACAGTCTCTCGTCGTGATCCTGTGAGTAGGACAGGATACCCGTGGCGAGCTGGCGGGCGTTGGAGAGGCAAGACGTCTGGCGCGCCTTCTCGCGCGCCTTGGCGAAGACGGGGAACAGAATGGCTGCCAGAATGGCAATAATCGCGATGACTACGAGCAGTTCGATCAGCGTGAAACCGTGCCGTGTACGTCACATCTCTTCCGCGCTCCTTCCTGAGCGAACAACTTCTACAAGAGCAGGACAGGGACGGATGCTGATGATAGGTAGGCACATCATCTCGATGCGCGCGTGCTTCCGAAGCTCTGAGGGACAACGACCTCCATTCTACCGTCCCTGGGAATAGATGATTCGCCGAACACCGCCCTGCCACCTCCTGCCCGGCAGTTAGTGGGCCACTTCGTCCGCCCACGCCACTGGCCAGTGGACGCCATCGGCCCCCACCATAATCCGGTACTGGCCCGGCTCGAATACCTTAGGGCGGAGGTGCCGACCTCGGACGCGAACGGTGTACAGAGTGTCCCCGTCCTCCGCAAGTACCCTCACAACTGGGTCCTGAATACCCGATCGGGCCACATCGGACAGGAACCCGGCCGGAGTCGCGCCGTAGTTGTCGAACATGCTCACCGTGCGCGGCCAACCATCATACTGGGCCTCGTCGCCAGCCTCGGTGGGGTCCACGAACCGCGGCCAGCACTCGAAGGTGATCGTCTGCGCCTGCTTGTCGAAGCGCACGATGCCGTACCCGGGCTTCTTGTCGTGCAGCGCCGATGGCTCGACGCCCATGGACTCACCGGGGTTCGTAGCCGCCCACATGGTGATCCGGTTGCCCAAGCCATCGAAGTACCGGCCCGTGTAGCTTGGCAGCGCGGCGAAAGCGGCCTCGGGCTCATACGGCGGCCGCCAGGCTCTGAGGTAGAAGTTCGCGACGGACGGCACGGCGAAGGACCACGGACCATCGCCCCAAGCGTCGATGCCGTGGTGGATGAGGGTGGCCAGGTGCTGGTCGCCGGCGATGTGGGCGGCGAAGCCCATCCGGAGTCTGCGTAGGGCCTCGTCGCGGCCCGTCTGGGGCCAGCCGTTGGAGTCGAAGTCGGCGACCAAGTAGTCCAGGCCGCCGCCGTGGTGGGTGGCCGCCCCGGCGAAGACCGTCTGGCTCAGGGCCGCCTTCATGTACGCGCCCTGCCAGTCGCCCGCCCAATGCTCCAGGAACTCGAGCTGCCGGTCACCGAGGAGCTTCGCCCCGGGCACGTCAGCGGTCGAGGGATCGTAGTCCGGGTCTGTCACATGGTCCGGCCGTCCATCGGTGGGCGGCACCACGCCGTTGGGGCCGGTCTTGAACTTCCGGTCCTCGATGACGGCCAGGCTCACGCCGCCGTACAACAGGTCGCCGTAGTGAACGGTGATCCCCTGGTCGATGGGCGTGGGGTCATGCGGGTCGGGGAGATGATCCATCTGGGTCCGCTGGACCATGTTCACCCAGTCCGCGGGCATGACGTATCCGCCGTTGTGGTCGCGGTCGGTTGGCCGCCCGCCCTGGCCCCAGATATTGCCTTGGTACACATCGTGGTCGTCGGGCAGGATCACCGCGGGGATCTCGCGGGTCAGGTCGCGGAAGGCCCAGCACCACAGGTACCACTTGTACAGGTAGTCGAGCCAGGCGCCATCTCCCCGAACGGCATGGGTTGGGCTGGCGCCCTCATAGACCTGATCCCCGCTGAAGAACAGCAGATCGGGCTCGTGGGCCGCTACGTGGCTGACCAGGTCGGCATGGGGGAACCACACATGAGTCGACCACGGGAACTGGCGGCTCTCCACGCCCCGAGCGGTGTTGTGATTGCCTGTGAAGGCGGCCAGCACCAGATCCCGGTCGACGGGCGGCTCGGAGCGGATGATCCCCTCGTAGAGGAAGGTCCCCTCTGCTGCCCAGCAGCGGATCCGGTATGGCGTGTCGCGATCCGAGGGCCAATCCTCAACGCGGAAAACGGCGGTGTAGCCCGGTACATGCACGGGCGCCACACCGGCGGTGACCCACGACCAGCCCTCGCGCACCTCCAAGCTGACGCTGCCCCGATGGGCGATGGGCATGAGCTGCGCGTTGAGCTTGAGGACCCCGCGGGAGACGGTGTGCTGGGCTGAGATGATCGGTCCCATGCCGCGCCCGGGGTGGTGAACGATGCCTGGGCCGGTGCCGCGCCACTGGCCGAATCGGTACCCGGACTCAGCACCTTCTGCTGGATGGTGCGAGATGAGGGCTACTGCCCCGACGGGAGCGTGATCCAGGTCGTGCGTAGCTCGGCTGACTATGCGGCCGGACTGGCCGTCGACGACCGTCAGGGCCAGGCGCGCGCCGCGTCCGGGCAAAGGCACCGCGCCAAGCCGAAGCCGAAGCCACTCGCCCGGCGCCCCGCCCGGGGCCTCGCCGGCCTGGAGCAGGGGATAGCCTTCGGCCTCCATGGACCTGAACACAGCTCTTCCCGCTCCATCGATGCCCGCCATCACGCCGCCACCCGGCCCGGGTGCGCTGTGGATTAGGGCCGCCGAGCGGTAGTCGGCTCCGCCCCCCGCGCCCACTAGGAAGCCCCCGAGGGACTGCGCGGCATCGCCTGCCCCGTCGGGCACGGCCACCGTGGCGGTCAGGACGAACCCGCCGCCGATCAGGTCGTGGCTCAGGAGGTGGACCGTGCGCGCGGAGAGGCGCGGGCCGGCCCCGACGGCATGCAGCGCGCCGTCCCTGATATGCCAGTCCTGAAGCCGGTTGGCCCATAGGTCCGGCCCCGCCCAGACGCGATCGGGCTTCGCGCCGAAGGCGAGATCGAAATCGGCGGCGGTGGCGGGGATGCAGAGCAGCAGGAGTAAGAGGACGAGGTGTCTCTTCACGGCAGGTCAACACCTTCGGGGAGCAGATTGAGTTGCGGAGGGTGGAGCTACTCCAGCGTGCGGAGGAAGTGGACGATGTGCCAGCGGCGCTCCCGGGGCACCGTGTAAGCGAGCACGTCGGCGCCGGTGTTCTTGTCCTCATGGCCCCGACCACGGACCATGGCCAGGAACAGCTCGGCGTCGGTCCGGGACTGAACGGCCCGAGAGGACAGGTCGGTGGGCTTTGGTATGTAGCCACCGCCGACTTGGGTATCGCCGCGGCCGTCGTCACCATGGCACATGAGACAGTAATCGGCATAGTACTGGCGGCCCAGCTCGCGGCTCGCCGGTGTGTCGTCGATGGGGTTGGTCAGGTTGGCCGGCTGGGTCTGGGCCAGTGGCGGATGGTCCTGATCGAAGGGTACCACGCCATCGGGCATGGCCGGGGTCGCAGCCTCGTGGGGCTTGATGGAATGCTGGTTCCTCATGCGAGGCAGGAGGGATTCGGGATAGCAGCCAGACAGAGCGGCGGCAGCCAGAAGGAGGAGGAAGCCGGCGAGTCGGCGGGTCGGGATGGACGTGCCTCGTCTCATACTAGGGCCTCTCCTCGAAGGGCCTGGGCTCGGCCAGCAGGTTGTCGGGGACGGGGTTCTCGGTGGGCGTGGGTTTGCCCGGCGGCTGGAGCATCTTCGCTTGGCCCGCGGGCTGCGGGGGATCGGTCGCAACCCAGGCCTCGCTGGGCACGTCGGGCCGGGACCCGTGCTGCCACACGCGCTCGGGGTCGCCGATCAGGGTGTAGATCAGCGCCGTCCAGCCGAGGTAGGCCACGCTGATGATGAAGATGAAGAGCCAGGTGCGCCGAGGCGTGCCGTGATACTCCTCGCCGACGGTCTCTACGGGCTCTGGGGTAAGCATGTCCTCCGGCATGGTGCCTTGATCATCTCCCATAGCTAGTACACGTGTCCCGATCGCCACATCCACAGCACGTACCACACGGCTCCGGCGAAGCACACCAGGTAGAGTAGCCACAGCGACCAGGGCACTCCGTGGTCCGTCTCCGACAGGTCCTGGGGGAACTCGCCGTAGTTCGGGCCACGCTGCTTGGCGCTTCGCTTGTGGACCATGATGTCTCGGTACGCGGCGACGATGAAGGCGGTTAGGAGCAGTCCGGTCGCCACCATGAGCCAACCCCAGAAGGGCTTGATGACCTCCCATGCTCGCATGGCCTACTGCCCCCCCGTCGGATGGGCGCTGCTGATCCAGTACGCGGCCACCATGGCGCCGAGGACGACCCCGACGACCAGGAGTGGTGCCCAGGCTGCGAGGGGCGGCCGCTTCTTGGTGGGCGGCTCGGGCTCCACCGAATCGTGGAAGGGAAGCACACGGGCCTCGTCTTGGTTCTTGAACTGCCCGGCCCTGAGCGCCCAGATGAACAGCAAGGCGAACACGGGCACGGCGAGCAGGGCGTAGGTGACCCATAGGCTGAGTACGCTCATTCGCTGATCACCTCTCTCGCCGGCGGGCTGTTTTCGCCCTCACCGGGGGTCTCTCTGGCCGAATGAACGCCCACGGGCTCCATGTTCGAGTCGTCCCAGTCGATGAAGTACTTCGCCACGTAGTTGGATACGTCCCAGATCTTCTCCGACTCCAGCTCATGCTTAAAGTATGGCATGGCCGAGCCGGTTACTCCGTTCATGATGTAGTAGTACAGGATGCCGCCGATGTACTTGTCTTCCCACAGGTTCCGCCTGATGGTGGTGAAGTTCAGGGCCGGTGGGTACAGCCATTCCGAGGCCTGGCCCATACCGTCTCCAACCGGGCCGTGGCAGCCGATACAGAAGCTCTGGTAGACCTTCTCGCCCCTGGAGAGGGAGGCATCGGTGGCCGGGTACGGATTCGGCAGCGGACGCCAGCCCGGCGGCACCTGCTCGTGGAGGTACTGGATGTTCTCGTCGGGACCCGCCTCATAGGCGGCGATGACGTCGTCCCGGACCTTGTATTGGTAGGCCATGCGCAGGTCGGCCTCTACCCCGCCCAGGCTCTGCATGTAAGCGGTCAGGGCCCCAATGTCCTCCTCGCCCAGGTACTCGAACCGGGGCATGATGGAGTCGGGCCGGACGGAGCGAGGGTTCATGAAGTGGGCTAGGTGCCAGTCGTTGGTGTGCTGGCCGCCCTCCTGGCTGAGATCCGGGCCCGTCCGCTGGGATCCCAGAAGGTGAGGGGCGTCTTGGTGATAGTCCCCCGCCTTGGCGAGGCGATCGGCTCCGATACCCCAATCCTGAGGCCGGATATACTGGCTATGGCAGTAGGTACAGCCCTCTGCGATATAGACCTCCCGGCCCCGCTGCTCCAGCTCGGTGCGCGCGTCCCAGGTCTCCGAGGGATCGTCGGGGATCACGTACGTGGGGACGATGACCACGGGGGTAAAGGCGACCCAGAAGATGATGAGTCCGCCGAAGATGAGTACCGCTGGCGTCATTCGGGCTCTCATGCCGCTTCGATACGCTCCCCTCGGCTGACGGTCATCAGTATGTTATAGGCGCCCACCAAGGCACCCGCGATGATCATGATGGCGAACATCACCCTCAGGGCCGAGTACATTGTGAGCTGCGGGAGCACCCGGTAGACGGACTCGCCGTTCAGCCAGGAGTTGCCCTGCACCAGGCCGCCGATGGTGAGCGCGATGAACATGCCCCATAGGCCGAGGAAGATCAGCCAGTACTGGAGGTTGGCCAGGGGTGGGCTCCAGATCTTGCGGCCGCAGACCTTGGGCAGGATATGGTACGCCGCCCCGATGGCGATCATGCCCGCGAAGCCGAACACGGCGATATGGGCGTGACCCACGACCCAGTTGTTGAAGTGGGTCACGCGCTGCACGAAGTTCAGGGAGTGGAAGGCCCCCTGGATGCAGACCACGGCGTACCAGATGGTGCCCGCGAACACGAACTTGCCCGCGGCGGTGCCGAAGAAGTTCACCCAGTGTCCGCGGGCGGTCATCCAGAGGTTCACCAGCACGGTGAACACGGGGATCAGCATCAGGAAGCTGTCGATGCCGGCGATCACCTTCAGCCACAGCGGCACCGGAGCCTGCATGAGGTGGTGAGTGCCGATGTGGGTGTAGATCAGCCCCAAGGTCCAGAAGCCGATGATCGATAGAGTGTGGCTGTACAGGGGTGCCCGGGCTACCCTGGGGATCACATAGTAGGCCGCGCCCACCGCCAGGGGCGTGAACAACAGCCCGATCACATTGTGGCCGTAGAACCAGAGCCAGATGGCATCCACGGTGCCCGTCATTGAGCCCGTCTTCGGATGCCACATCACGTTGCCGAGGGGGTAGACCATGCTCGTCCAGAGGATGGCGCCCACGAAGTACCAGACCGACACATAGAGGTTCTTCTCGCGCCGGAACACGACGGTCATGATCATGTTGTAGAGGATCAACACGAAGGCGAGGAGGACGGCCACATCGATGGGCCACTCCAGCTCGGCGTACTCCCTGGCCTGGGTGTACCCCATGGAGACGGTCACCGCACCGACGAGCACGGCGGCGTTCCACGCCCACATGGTAGCCACCCCGAGGCGCTCGCTGAACAGCTTGGTGCGAAGGAGCGCGGGGATGCAGTAGAGGGCGACGCCGATGAGGGTGGCGGTCAGGAATCCGAAGGCGACGATGTTCAGGTGGGCCGTCCGGACCCGGCCGAAGGACAGCCACGAGACGTTCTGGATCAGGTCCGGCGCCACGTACTCCAGGGCGCCGATGAAACCCCACGTGGTGCCCACGATGAGCCATATGGCACCCGAGACGATGAAACCCTTCGCCGCGGAGTACGGCGGCGGGCCATCGGACTGGAGGTCGCGATCCAGCTCCCGGTCCAGCTTCTCCTCTAGGTCGACTCTCTTCTCTGCACTCATCGGTGACACGCCAAGCAATCTACGGTCGCATCGTTCTCACGATGGCAGTCTACGCACCAGCCCATGTGAATCTTCTGGTTCAGCAGGATTCGGTCCATTTCTCTGACATTCCCGTGGCATTCGGCACAGTCGAAGCCCTTCAGGAGGTGCACCTGGTGGTTGAAGTGCGCATGGTCGGCCACCCGGTAGACCCGCTCCCAAGGGATCCCCTCGCCCTCATCGTAGCTCTCATGGATGTCCAGAATGGGCGGGAACTGGCTGATGATCTCGTTGTGACACAGCAGGCACTTGTCCACCGTGGGCAGGCCCGCCTTGGGGCCTTGGTCGGCGGTGTGATGACAGAATAGGCATGAGATCCGCTTGTTCTTGGCATGGACCTTATGGCTGAAGGGAATCGGCTGCTCCGGGCCCAGGGTTGCGCTGTACACCGCCATGTAAGCGGGTGGCCACTTGTAGGCGCAGTAGGCGGCCCCGCCCAGGATGACCACGGCGATAACGGGCACGAGCATCTTCGCGATACGCCGCATCTGGGGCGTGACGAAGGGCTCCTCCTCGGTGGAGTGCTCCTCGGGCTGTTCGTCCTCGCGGATGTCCTCCACGCTCACGGCGACACCTCCTCGACGGCGCGGTTCCTGGCCCGGAGGCTCAGGTCAACAGGCGACGCGGTGTCATTGGCCCGCAGGTGGGCGCGCATTGTGATGACCAGGCCGCCCAGGAAGCCCGGCGCGATGACCCCGATGAAGGCGAAGGTAAGGAGGGGCGCCTCATGCTGAATGGACGGCACGATGAGGACCGTGCGCTCGATGAGCATACCCACCAGTACGATGACGGCGGGGATCCACGCGCGCCCGGGGTTCTCCTTGAGCGGGTTGCTCTGCATGAACACGAACGGCGCCAGGAAGGCCAGGGCGAAGGTCAGGATCGACAGAGTCTTCCAAGGCTCGTAGTAGAAC
This sequence comes from Armatimonadia bacterium, assembly GCA_014730065.1. Classification (GTDB taxonomy): domain Bacteria; phylum Armatimonadota; class Zipacnadia; order UBA1398; family UBA1398; genus UBA1398. Next base: position 7,749 of record WJIW01000081.1, read on the forward strand.
CGGTCGATGAGGAACTCGGTCTCCTCGGGCATGTTCCCGTACCAGATGGTGAGCCATTGGGCGAACATCAGGCCCGCGGTGAAGATGGAGAAGCCCAGGAGCAGGTTCCCCAAGTTGCGGTACTGCTCCGAGCCCAGATGCTTGCCCAGGGGCAGGCGGTCGCGGACCAGAGTGGCGGTGATAATCAGCGCCGCCAGCGCCGCGAACATGGAGCCGATGAAGAAGTAGCCGCCGAACATGGTGCTGATCCACATGGGCGAGAGCGACATGATCAGGTCGTAGGAGATCATGGAGAAGGCGAAGGCGTACGTGATGATCAGCGCTATGGAGACCTTGCCCATTCGGTCGATGGTCGCCTGAAGCTCGTCTTCCTTCTCGTCCTCGTCCGTGGCCTGGTCGTCGGCCCGGCGGTACAGCCGCACGAACCAGAGGGATAGCCAAGCCAGCGCCAGGTAGCAGACGAGGCCCCGGACGAAGAGGAAAGGTGCGTTGAGCCATGCGCCCTTGGGCTCGAACACGGGGGACCAAGTCAGCCAGCTCCCCACGCCCACAAAGAGGAGCAGGTAAACGACGACGCTCACGGGCAAGAAGCACGCGGCGGCATGGCCCAGCCGGTTGACCCCGGCAGTCCACTCGGCCTTGGCCGTCCAGAAGACCGCGGCCCAGATGAGCATGCCTTGGGCGATGGCGCCCCAGAAGAGCAGGTTCACCAGCAGGGCGGGCCACATGTTCTCCCTGAGGGGCGTGAGCGCGCCCGCCAGCACGGCGACGGCGGCGACAATGATGCCGAGCCAGGCCGGGCTCCGGGGGTCGAAGCCCACACGCTTGGTGATGGTCTCGACGGAGGCGTTAGAACTCATGGATCTCCTCCGCTTCCGATTCCTCGAGCAGGCGCCGGGCCTCGTCGACCTGGGTCTTGGTGCAGTAGAGGTGTAGCCCGAAGGTATCGCTGGAGTAGCGGGCCATGAACTCGGGGGGCGGGGGAACGGGCAGGAACTTGGCGCCATGGCCCGTGGCAATGAAGGTACTGATGCATGCGACCAGGATGGTCAGCTCGTACCCAACGACCACATAGGGCACGAGCGCGGTGGGTGGCTTCCCGCCGACGACCAGGTCGTACAGGGTGGACGACCAGAGGGCCAGGGCGAACCCGCCGACCACACCGGCGACCCCGCCCATAGTTGCCACGGCGCGCACGAAGCTCCCCTGGCGGCGCATTCCGCTCTCGATCTCCACCAGGGGGACGGGCCCAAAGGCTTCGTACTCGGCCAGGTGGGCGTCCTTGAGGCGCTGGGCCGCCTGCTCCAGGGCGTGGATGTCCGAGAAGGTGCCGGCGACGGTCACCTCGGGCCGCTTGGCCTCGAACAGTCGCTGCACCGCTTCGGGCTGCATCTTGTCGAGAATGGCTAGTCTCACGGCTTACCCCGCATGCTCCCTATCCAGATGTGCCTCGTGCAGCTTGAGCTCCTTGATCTCGCTGATCGCCACAGACGGCAGGTGCTTGGCGAACAGTAGGAACAGCATGAAGAACCAAGCGAAGGCGCCTACCATGATGATCCACTCGGCGGGCGTCAGGGCGTACAGTCCCCAGGATGAGGGCAGGAAATCGTGGGCGGTGGAGGCGATGATCACGAACCGCTCCATCCACATGCCCACGTTGATGAGCAGTGAGATCACCAGCAGGGACACCCAGTTCGTGCGGATCTTCTTAAAGAAGAACAGCAGCGGGATCACGCAGTTACATGCCACCATGATCCAGTAGTGGACAGCGTAATCCCCGAACATCCGCCAGAGGAAGAACTCCCACTCGAACTGGTTGATGCTGTAGGCGGCGATGAAGACCTCGGTGCCGTAAGCGTAGCCGATGATCAGCGCCATGAGGATGTTGAGCTGGGCCATGCGCTCCAGGTGGGTCATGGTGATGATGCTCTCGAGCTTCAAGAGCTTGCGCATGGGCAGCAGCAGTGTGATGACCATGGCCAGGCCCGAGTGGATGGCTCCGGCTACGAAGTAGGGCGCGAAGATAGTTGTGTGCCAGCCGGGCAGGATGGACATGGCGAAGTCCCAAGAGACCACGCTATGCACCGACACGACCAATGGGGTGGCCAGGCAGGCGAAGCAGGCGTAGGCCCGAGCGTAGTGGCGCCATTGCTCGTACCGCTGCTGCCAGCCGAGGGAGATGATGGTGTAGAACTTCTTCCGCCACCCCGTCGCTCGGTCGCGAGCCGCCGCCAGGTCGGGGATCATGCCCAGGTAGAAGAACATGGCGCTGACGGTGAAGTATGTGGTGACCGCGATCACGTCCCACACCAGGGGCGACTTGAAATTGGGCCAAAGATCGGCGGCGTTCGGGTAGGGCATGAGCCACCAGAAGACCCAGATGCGGCCCAGGTGGAACAGGGGGAAGAGGCCCGCCGTCATCACGGCGATGACCGTCATGGCCTCGGAGCTGCGGCAGATGGCCGTGCGCCAGCGCACCTTGAAGAGGTACAGGACGGCGGAGATGAGCGTGCCCGAGTGAGCGATACCCACCCAGAACACGAAATTGACGATGTAGCTCCCCCACCCCACCGGGTGGTTCATACCGGCGATGCCGATGCCGACCAGCACCTGGTAGCCCACGGTCAGGAACATGGCCGCCACGAAGCACAGCAGCAGACCGATGACCAGCCAGTACTTCTTGCCCGGCGGATCGAGGGTGCTGAGCACCGTGTCGTTGATCTTCGCGAATGAAGTCGCCTCTGCCATGTCGGCTCCCGTAAACGCCTCTCCGCACCGCTAAGCTTGGATGACTCGCTTCAGGTAGATCACGCCGGGCTTGGTGTTGAAATGGTGCAAGACCTGGTAGGCCCTGGGGTCGTGCCGGATGACCTCGGTGACCCGGGCCTCGGGGTTCAGCAAGTCGCCGAAGACCAGGGCGCCGGTGGGACAGGTCTGGACGCACGCGGGCTGGACCTCGCCGTCGCGCACAGGCCGGTCCTCGGCCCGGGCGCGGTACTGGACCTCGCGAATCCGCTGGATGCAGAAGGTGCACTTCTCCATCACCCCGCGGCACCTGACGGTCACGTCGGGGTTGAGCTGGCGGTTCAGGGGCTCCTTGAACTCCCACTCGAACCAGTTGAACCGCCGCACCTTGTACGGGCAGTTGTTCGCGCAGTAGCGAGTGCCCACACAGCGGTTATAGACCTGGGCGTTCAGGCCTTCCTCGTTGTGCACCGCCGCAAACACGGGGCAGACGGGCTCACAGGGGGCCTGGTCGCAGTGCTGGCACAGCATGGGCTGGAAGAGGACGGGCGTATCCTCGCTGGGCTCGAAGTACCGGTCGATCCGCAGCCAGTGCATCTCATGGCCGCGCTCGACCTCATCGATTCCCACGTTGGCTACATTGTTCTCCGCCTGGCACGCAACGGCGCAGGCTCCGCAGCCCGTGCACTTCGACAGGTCGATGGTCATGGCCCAGCGGTGACCTACCGGCTCCACCGGGGGGTACATGTCGTGCTTGTTCTCCGGCCAGTAGCCTTCGGGGAGGGGCATGGTGAGCGACCTCCCGCCATGGCCACCATGACCTCCGTGATGGCCTTCCTCCTCGTGGCCGATCTTGCTGCGGGCAACGGTCTTCACGATGCCCCGGTCATGCTGGCTGTCCGAGCCCTGGGGGATGACCAGCTCGGTATGCTCGCCCGTGGCCTCCACCGTCGCCGCGACCGCGTACGCTGCCGGCGGCAGGAGGCTGAAGGCGTTCATGCCCACGCCCGACGCGACGTCACCGTGGGCCCGGTGCCCCTGTCCCATCTGGAGGACGACAACGCCGTCGGCGATGCCCTCCCAGACGTACGCGGGCCCCTCGACCTGACCGTACTGGGTGGTGACGCGAGCCACGTCCCCGTTCCGGGCGATCCCCTTACTCGATGCCGTCGCGGCGTTCATCTCGAGCGTCGAAGTCCAGACCGTTCGGGTCAGTGGGTCGGGAAGCTCCTGGAGCCACGGCTTGGCGGCCTCCCGGCCGTCGTACAGCAGCAGTGATGGAGAGGCCACGAGGGCAGTGCCCCCGGCCCCCTCGGGGAAGGGGATCGGATCGAGGTCGCCCCTCAGCGAGGGCACCCGGGCCGACCGGCCCTTGAAGTGCCCACCCTTCTGGACGGATACTCGCCACGCTTCCTCGAACTCCTGGCCCGAAAGCTCCAGCACTTCCTCCTGCCAGTAAGTCCGGAGGTACCCGTAATAGCCCTCGGTGCCGAATGCACGCTGGGCGTCCTTGCCCGCCGCCTCGGCGAGGGCGATGAGCACATCGCCCGGCGAGGGTGCCTCGGGGGTGTCGCTGGGCCAGTCGGGAACGGGCATCATGGTGGGCTGGACCATACCGTGCCAGCCGCTTGCGGCCTCGTAGTCGCCCCAGCACTCCAGCGGATGCGCGGCGGGGAGCTGTATGGTGCTCGCCGCTGCTGTCTCGTCGGGGAGGTTGGCCAGGTTGATGACGGTAGACACCCGGGAAAGGGCCTGCCCGAAGCGCAGCTCAGGGGACGCGGAGTAGACCGGGTTGGTCCCCGCGATGACGACGGCATCGATCTTGCCGCCATCCATGTCATCGACCAGTTCGGCCAGCTCGTCGGGAGTACTCGCGCGGGATAGGGTGTGGGCGCGGGAGTAATCGGCGCACCGAGTCCCGAGGAGCCCGTTGAGCATGGCGGCCGCCTTGGCTTCCAGATCCCCGTGCCCGAGCACCAGCGGCGCCTTGGCCTTGGCCAGGGAATCGGCGAGGCGCTCAAGCTCCGATGGGGTCAGGCCCGAGGCGGCGGAGACGGCGTCGGCGGTGAAGGCCTTTGTAGCCGCGAGGACCGCGTCGGAGCCGGCCCCCTTCCGCCTGCCGGCGATGATCCGCGCCACGGCAAGACCGATGGCACCGGCCATATCGGGGGCAACCAAGTGTCGGCGGTCCGCCATCGCCCCCGTGTTGGACATGCGAGGGCCGATGAACTCCAGGCGGGCGGGCCCGCCCTTGCGATCCAGATCGCGCATCTGGCCGAACTGCCGTCCGAAGCCGACGGGGGACAGCCACCAGCCCAGGAAGTCGGCATCTAGTGAGAGGACGAAATCGGAGCTACCCATGTCGTAGTGTGGGATGTAAGGCCGGTCGAGAATGCCTGCGCCGGCCTCGACCTGCTCGTGCAGGCTAACGGGCTCGTACCGAACGTACCTGTCGACGTCGGCGCCGAAGAGGTCGAGCCAGCTCGTAATGAGGCTCACCATGGAGCCGGCCTGTACATCGGTGATAACGGCGACGCGGCCTCTCTTCACCTTCGAGAGGGCATCGCCGGCGGTCTGGATGGCGGTGGCCCAGCCCATGCTCTGGCTATGGACGACGGGGCTCTTGAGGCGCTCGGGATGGTACGCGCCCTGGACCGAGGCCTGGCCTCGTACGCAGAGCTTGCCGTCGCTCACTGGGTGGCCGGGGAGCCCCTCGCACTTGAGCGCTCGGCCCTCGCGATTGCGGACGAGCATCCCGCAGCCCGCGGGACATTGACGGCAGGTAGTGGCGTACCAGGTGGCGATGCCGGGCACGATATGCTCGGGTGTGATGACGGCCGGGATCAGCTTGTCGAATGCCGAGTAAGCTGCCCCCAGGCCAATAGCGCCACCCGTCACGGTGGCGATCCAGGACCTCCGCGTCATGCTCATCGGATGTTCTATCGCCCTTCTAGATAACTCGGGCTCCGTTGGTCGATCCGAAGTTCGCGCTGGGCCCAGCACCTGGCTCTTCTTCGCGCCCCCTTCCGAGCAGCCTCCTCGCCTTTCAGAATTCTGGTTGGCCATTGCCCACGCCACTCTTCCATGCATGAAGAGGAGGCGCGCCGGAGAAGGAGAACATCCGACGAACCAGCAGGTGAGTGTCATATGCACGCACCGACTCGTCGCCGAGGAAAGGCCGATCGACCATGGCTCCTGGTTCGATGCTACTCGCCATCACCGGAGGACTGACCCTTGGGGTCCTCTCATCGTGGCACTGTGCGGGCATGTGCGGCCCCTTTCCCATCCATCTCAGCAAGGCCGAGGGGCGGGGTCACCCCTTCGCTCGGCTTAGCCTGTGCATGCTGGGCAAGGCCTTTACCTACGCATTCCTGGGAGCGCTGGTGGGGTTCGCGGGCGAGGCCATCACCAAGGCGACCACCATGAAGGGCGCCCAGACCTGGATGGCCTACGGGATCGGCGCCGCCATGGTCCTGTTCGGCATCGCCATGATCAGCTCCAGGGCGCCGGCCATCGCCAACAAGCTGATGCCCGAGTCGGGCGGCCTGCTGTCGGGTGTCTACCGCCACTTCTTCAACTCGCCCGGGCCGTGGACGGGCTTCACCCTGGGCCTGTTCATGGGCTTCCTGCCCTGCCCCGCCACCCTAGCGGCACTGCTGCTGGCCGCAAGCCTCCAGTCCCTACCCGCGGCCATCGCCAGCATGTTCGCCTTCGGCCTGGGCACGGCGCCGATCCTGATCGGGATGGGCATGGGGGCGTCCTTCATCATGCCCAAGCTCCGCACGGTGGGACTGTACGCCTCGGGCGGTCTGGTCGTGCTGATGGGTATCATGACGATCATGCGGGGCTCGGCGTGTCCCTTCTGCAAGGCGACGGAGATCGCCAAGGGCGCTCTCGGCGGCGAAGCCGCTGAAGCCGCTCCCGAGCCCGGAGCCGAGACGCTACCCGCGTGCTGTGCCGGGGAGGGCGAGGCAGACGAGGGCCTGCCGGCTTGCTGCGCCGGCGAAGGCGAAGAGACTCCGGAGCCCGCGGTGGATGCTGGCGAGGTCCCCGCCTGCTGCGCCGAGGAGAGCGGCACCGAAGCGTCCGACGAGCCATGAGCAGCCCCGCCGCGACCATGGATAGCGATGGCTGCGCCCACTGCGGCCTACCCGTGCGGGGCGGCTACCAGTCCGACGGGCTCTCCTTCTGCTGCTATGGCTGCTACCTGGTCCGGCGGGTGATGGGCGAGGAGGCGGACGAGGGCCCGGCCACCTTCATCCTGGCGCGACTGGGGATCAGCGGCTTCCTGGCCATGAACATCATGATGGCTAGCCTGATTCTGTACACCGATGCCCTCGAAGGCCTGCCGGACACCACTCTTACCGTTCTGAGGTACGTGCTGTGGGTGCTGGCCACGCCCGTGCTGATCCTGCTCGCCACACCGTTCCTCGTCAGCGCCTACCACGACGCCCGCGACAGGCGGCTCACCATGGACACCCTCGTCGCCATGGGCTCCATCGCCGCGTACGCCGTGAGCGCCGTCAACGTGGTGCGCGGCAGCGACCACCCCATCTACTTCGACACGGCAACCATGCTCATGGTCCTCGTCACGGTGGGCAAGCTGCTGGAGGCCCAGGCTAAGACCCGCACCCACGCCCTGCTCAAAGGCCTGGTGAAGCTCGGGGCCAGTCACGCCACCGTGCTTCGCGAGGGCGAGGAGGTGGGGGTGCCCGTCGAGGAAGTGCAGGCCGGCGATGAGCTGATCGTGCGGCCCGGTGAGACGGTCCCCGCCGACGGCGTGATCCTGAGGGGCCGCTCATCGGTACATGAGGCCGAGTTCACGGGCGAGAGCGCACCCCGCCCCTGCATGCCCGGCGACCGCGTCTATGGCGGAAGCCTGAACGAGGAGGGTCTGATCGCCGTGCGGGCGGAGGGCGTGGGCCGGGACTCGCTTCTCGGCCAGATCACCCGCATCATCGAGGAGGCCCGAAGCCGCCGGGCACCCATCGACCGATTGGCGGACAAGGTAGCGGCATGGTTCATCCCCTTCGTGTGGGCGGCATCCATCGGCGCGGCGCTCTACTGGTGGCTGGCTCACGACGATCCGGTCAAGGCGGGGATGAGTGCTCTCGCCGTGCTGGTGGTGGCATGTCCGTGTGCCCTGGGCATCGCCGCGCCTCTGGCTATCTCCTTGGCGATCGGCAAGGCGGCGGGTGCCGGCGTACTGATCCGCTCGCCGGGGGCCGTCGAGGTACTTCCCACCATCTCTTCGGTGTATCTCGACAAGACCGGCACACTGACCCGGGGCCACATGGCCCTCGCCGCGGTGGTACCGGGCCCTGGGACCGACTCGTCCGAGGCCCTGCGGGTCGTGGCGACGCTGGAGCACGGGGCGTCCCACTCGATCGCCAAGGCCATCGTGCGGGGTGCCGAGGCCCGCGGTCTCGATCTGGGCGAGCTGCGGGAGCTGACTCAGCACCCGGGTCGGGGTGTGGAGGGGGTCGTCGAGATCGATGGCCGGCAACTCGCCGTGCGGGCCGGCACGGCCGAGTGGCTGAACCCCAGCGAGTCGCTCCTAGGTGCCGAGGAGGATGTCGCCGACGCCACCCAGGTGTATGCGGAATGGGAGGGCGGCAGTGCGCTGCTGCTGCTCCGTGACGCCGTTCGGCCCGAAGCCCCCGATGTGGTGCGCGCGCTGCGCGAGGACATGGGCTTGGAGGTCCTGGTGCTTTCGGGCGACAGGGAGGAGCCAACGGCCGCCGCTGCGGGCCAGCTTGGGATAGACGGCTACCATGCGCGTATGACGCCCGACGCGAAGGCCGATCGGGTGGAGACGGCTCGCGCCGACGGGCGAGTCGTCGCCATGGTGGGCGATGGCACCAATGATGCTCCCGCCCTCACCGTTGCCGATGTGGGTATCGCCATGGCCGGCGGGACCGATCTGGCCCGGGACGCGGGCGACATCACCCTCATGGGCGATGACCTGATTCGCCTGCCCTGGCTCCTGTCGCTAACCAAGCACACGTGCGGCACCATCCGGGGCAACCTGGTCTGGGCCTTCGGCTACAACGCGCTGATGGTCACCATCGCGTTCTTCGGTCTGCTGCACCCCCTCCTGGCGGCCATCCTGATGCTCTTCAGCAGCCTGGTGGTCATCGGCAACTCGCTGCGCCGGGGCCCGACTGCGCGGGACGACTCGGAGGAAGCCTCGGAGCCTACGTCAGCTTGATCTCCACCGTGGTGCCCGCGGCTTCGATGACTCCTGAGGGGGTGTGCACCTCAGCAGTCATCCCCTGGGGCAGGTCGCAGGCCGAGGATGTGCTGGTACAGATAGCACGGGTAGGGCACCGGTCATCGTCGCCGCGGTGTAGAGGTTGAAGGAGAACTCCTTGTGGCGCTGGGCCCGGTAGGCGTGATGATCCATCCAGACGATGGTCACGTCGAGGCCGTCGACGGGTAGCAGCTCGCGACGGGTCGGGAAGCCGCCAGAGTCCACCTGCCCGGAAGACACGGGGGGGCGTTGGGGGAACACCATCGGTGAGTGGAGGTGTCGCGACCGATGGTTTGGCTCTTGGTGCTCGCGTGCGCCCAGGCCTCGGCCCCCGCGGACGCGGGCGAGCCCTTCATCGCTATCCGTGGGGACTGCATCGACCTGCCCTTCTACCTCGGGTGTGACCTCTACCACGGCCGCTGGGCGCCGTATGCCGCCGAGGAGGCCGGAACCGACGGCTGGTTCCATGACCGCGACGGCTGGAGGCAGCGTTTCGAGACATGGGCCGCGCGGAGCATGAATGCACTGATGCTCCAGCACCCGCACCCCTTCCCGGCCTTCATCGACTACCCCGAGTATCCTGAGGCGGCCTACTTCTCGCCTGAGCATGTGCGAGCGAACGCCGAGATGCTCCGCTGGATCATCGATACGGCGGCCGAGTACGGCGTGACCTTGTACTTCCTCACATGGAACGAGTGGGTTCCCCGGGGCTATGCCGACGCCCACGATGTGCCCATGATGGGGCCGGGTACCGAAGAGTCGGCGGCTCTCAATGCGTACTCCTATAGTGCGTTCTTCCGCCGGTTCCCCGATGCGAAGCTGATCACCATGGCCGGTGAGAGCCCGCCGGGGTGCGTGGAGTTCGTCCGCGAGAACGTCATCGAGCCTCTGGCCACACTCCCCGAGCCGCCCGCGGTTACCTTCTGGACCTGGTGCTCTTACCCCGAGGACGTCTCCTACGTCCTCGAGGGCTATCCGGGCGAGACGAGCATCATGCACTACCTGCAGTACGAGCAGCTTTTCGCCCCCATGGTCGATCCCAGGGTCGGGATGACCAGCCACGCGTGCGGTGATCGGCCCATGCTCACTATAGGAGGCTTGGGCACGGCCACGGGCCAGCTCTACTGGAGCGATCCCTTCTACATCAGGGACATCATCCGAACGGCGCCCAAGAACAACGTCGCGGGCATCTTCTTCATGGGCCTGGACTCCTGGTCGTGGGTCAGTGACAAGTGGATCGGCTGGGAGGCCCTCGCGCGCTACTGGCTGGACCCCTACCGGGGCGATGACCGGGGCTATTGGGAAGAGCGGATCAACCGGGAGCTGGGCCCCGATGTCCCGGCGGACGCGGTGCTTGATGCCTACATCCACGCCAGCGGCATCCCCACCCGGATGCTCGCGCTGACCCACAGCCAGAGCGATATCTTCCGTCCCCAGTACGGACTGCCACTGGTGTTCTACCTGGGCATGCCCACCCTCTCCACTTATGTCTTCGAGAACCACGAGGCGATCGACGACCAGGGCCGCCTGTCGCCTCGGCTGGGTCTCACTTGGCCCAACCCCGGCTGGGGAGAGGATGTGCTGGGCGTTCGGGACTACGTGCTCACCGAGCCCCGCTCCTGGCCCGCCGGCGCGACCAAGCCGCTGGACATCGCCGACGAGCTGGAAGACCACGGCAGGACCGTTCTGGCCGGCCTGGATCGTTGGCCGGAGCACCCGAGAGTGCTCGAGATGAACGCGTGGCTCGGCTTGCATGTGGCCGACAAGATCCGGGCCGCCGTCGCGTGGCAGAGGTGGGCCATTGGCGAGGCTGACCCCACGGACGTTCTGGACCCCTTGGACTCATCCATCGCCCACTTCCACCGCTACGCCCAGGTGGGGGACGAGCTGTACCCCCGGAGTTTCGGGCAGGTCACGAAGAACTACCTCACCAAGCCGCCCCCATGGACCAACCTGGACCTCTGGCGAAGCTACCGGCATGTGGACGAGTACAGCTTCGGGGAGTGGGCGAGCCGCTTCGAGCGGGAGCGCCGGCTCATCGCCGATGCCATGGCCGATGGCCGGGTGGAGCTGCCCTACGAGGCAGACCTCGCCCCGCCGATCCAGGGCGAGATGGTCGCGGGGATCGCTGAGGACGGTCCGTGGGGTGGCTTCCGGCTGATCGACGCCGCGCCCAGCGGAGTGGCGTCCATGGCGGGCGGTCGGCTGATCTGCGAGCAGGATGGTACCCATGCCGACTTCTACTTCCCCTTCGTGACCGACCCAGAAGAGTTGCCCCTTCAGCCCGGCACGCGCTACCAGCTCAACTTCCGTTACCAGATCCTGCGGGTCGGCGAGGAGCATCCCCTCAAGATGTCCACCGCCGCTCGGACGACCGAAGGTACCTGGCGCCGGGATGTGGGCCTGCGGTTCTTCGAAGGACCGCCCGGCACGGCGGGGAACCTCATGATTCAGTTCACGCCCGAAGAATTCGAGGACTACTACGTCTACCTGAGCCTCCAAGGCGATGGCGCCGTTGCCGTCTCCAACGTGCAGCTCCTACGAGAAAGCCCCGACGAAGGACCGGAGGGAGGCTGACCGATGGCGGTCAGTCGCGAGAGAAGTGGTCCGCCGCCCGTGTCCCCGGAAGTGCATCCAGACCGCACGGTTACCTTCAGGATCTACGCTCCCGATTCCGACCACATCTCGGTGTGGGGCGAATGGGGTGGCCCCGATTCACCCATGGAGCCAGACTACGCGGGCGTGTGGTCGGCCATGGTCGGGCCTCTCGACCCAGGCCTGTACGGATACCACCTCAACGTGGACGGCCTGGCGATGCTCGACCCGGGCAACTCGTGGGTGAAACCGGCCCGGGCGCCGAACACGAGCATTCTGGACGTGCCCGGCGCCCAGCCCCTGATTCACGGCTTCCAGGACGTCCCCCACGGCGATCTACGCATCATCGGCTACCACTCCCGTAGCCTCCGGCGAAGCCGACGAATGAGGGTCTACACGCCCCCCGGCTACGAGGGTGGGTCCGACCGGTACCCGGTCCTATGCCTGCTGCACGGCCGAGGGGACAACGACGCCACCTGGTCGGAGCTGGGTCGGGCCCACCTCATCGCCGACAACCTGATCGCCTCGGGTGACGCCGTCCCGCTGGTCATCGTGATGACCGACGGACACGCGTACATCGAGGAGGAGTGGGACGGCAACGCGCGTCGGCTCAACATCGAGGCTCTGCGGCGGGACCTATTGGAGGATGTGCTCCCCCTAGTGGACAGTCGGTACCGGACCCTAACCGACCAGCCGAACCGAGCCATCGCCGGGTTGTCCATGGGCGGGGGCCAAGCGGTCACCATCGGCCTCAATCACCTGGACCTGTTCTCCCACGTGGCCGGGTTCAGCTCCTATATGGGGCCGCCGCGCGAGGCCGTTGCGCCGGCGTTGGACAGTCCCGACGACGTGAATAGGGCTCTCACGCTGCTTTGGCTGGCCATCGGTGAGGAAGACTTTCTGCTGGATGACGCGAAGGAGTTTCATGCGGCCCTGGAGGCCGCGGGCATCGAGCACCAGTATCAGCTCACGTCGGGCGACCACTCCTGGCCCGTCTGGCGGCAGTACCTGGCAGAGCTATTGCCTGTGCTATTCAAGGAGGATTCCTAAGTGAGATCGACCGTCTGCATATCCCTCGCGCTGCTCCTGATGTCGGTAGCCGTCTCGGCCGCGCCTCGGAACATCGCGCCCGACGCCGAGGTCAGTGCGTCGGACAGTTTCTCCGAGGTCTACCTGCCGCGGTACGCCGTGGATGGGGAGTTCGCCGAAATGGGAAGCCAGGCCGACCAGCGGAAGGCCTGGGCGGTCGATGGCGCCCGGACCGGGGGCAGGGCGACCTTCTCCCTGGAGTGGGACGCCCCGCGTAGGGTCGCCGAGATCATCTACTACGGCCGGCTCTGCTGGAGCCCCAATGAGACCTTCAGGGAATACCGCGTTCTCGCCGACGGCGAGGAGCAGCCCGTAGCGCAAGGCCGGCTTCAGATGAACGCGGGACCGCAGCGCATCCCCATCGAGCCCCGTGAGGTCACGAGCCTTACCATCGAGTTCCTGTCATCCTACGGCGGCAATGCGGGCGCCGTGGAGATTCAGGTGTGGACCGAGAGCCCGCCATCGGACCTGCTGCCCGACCTTGAGACCCTCCCCACGAACGTGGCCATGCACGCCTCCGTCTCCGCGTCATCGGAGCATTCCGAGCCATATGCCGCCGAAGGTGCCATCGATGGCCAGAAGCCCATCGACACGGGCGGAGTCAACGACTCGGGCGCAGCGTGGGCCGTCCGGGGCGCCGACTGGGGGGGCGAGGCGAGCTTTACCTTGGAGTGGGACGAGCCGACCACCGTGGCCGAGATCGTCTACTGGGGCCGCACGGCCTTCATGCTTGCCGAGTGCTTCGCCGGCTACCGAGTCGAGGCCGACGGCGAGGAGATTGCCTCGGGCGATCTGGAGGTAGGCATCGGGCCGCAGTTCATCGGGGTGCCCGAGGTCCGGGCGTCGACGCTGACCTTACACTTCACCGGCCGGCCGGGGGGCGCTAATCCCGGCGCGGCGGAGATCGAGGTGTACGACTCGCCCGTGGACCGCGCCGCCTTCCCCGAGTTCCTCAAAGACGGCTGGCGCAAGCCTGACGTGTCGCCCGAGCTACAGGCCGAGATCGGTCGTGAGGGTGTTGGGGTCGAGAGGCTGCTCGTCGTCCAGCGCCACGAGATCAACCCGTCCCACGTGTACACCGCCTACTGCGAGGGGTTCGCGCCCGGCGGCGGGCTGTATGTCATGGATGTCACCCAGGCACCCCCCGTCACCACCGAGCTCGTGGCCTCGCCCGAGGGGCAGATCTTGGATTGCGATCTATCCTACGATGGCAGCGAGGTCGTGTTCAGTTGGCGCCGCAACCCGGCCGAGGCCTATCACATCTACCGGGTGGGGATCGACGGCTCGAACCTGGTGCAGCTCACCGACGGCGACTGGCACGACTACAACGCGTGCTGGCTGCCCGATGGCGGCATCGCCTTCCTCTCGACACGCTCACCGGGCGTGGCCCTGTGCTTCACCACACCATCGGGGATGCTCCACCGCATGGAGCGCGATGGGTCGGATGTGCTCAAGCTATCGTCAAACTACATCAACGACTTCACCCCTAGCGTGCTCTCCGACGGCCGGATCCTCTACAGCCGCTGGGAGTACGTGGACAAGCCAGCCATCCCCATCCAGAGCCTTTGGACCATCAACCCGGACGGCACGGGCTTGTCCGTCTTCTACGGCAACCGGGTGCTGAGTCCCGCCAGCTTCCTCGAGGCCCGGGAGCTGCCCGGCACAGACAAGATCGTCTGCACCCTGACCGCCCACAATGGGCCCATCCGCGGCGGCGTGGGCGTCGTCGACAGGCGCCTGGGACTTAACTCTCAGGAAGCGCTGACCAATCTGACCCCGGGCGTCAACATCGGCCGGGTCGATGCCGGCAGCGGCAACCAGGTGCGCGGCGGCTTCGAGAACCCCTACCCTCTCGATGGATCGCGGTTCCTCGCCTCGGGCAAGGGCGCCATTTGGGTCGGCGATACCGATGGTCGGTGGGCCGTGCTGGTGGAGAAGGACGGCCCCATGGGCTGGTACAACCCCATGCCCGTGCGGCCACGACCGAGACCCCTGCAAGCGGCGGGACTTCCCCAGGAGGCGGCAACTGATTGGGCGAGTCTCTACTTGGTCAACGTCTACAACGGACTGCTTCCGCACGTACCCGAGGGATCGGTGAAACGGCTCGCCGTAGTGCAGGAGATGGCCAAGCCCGTGCGCACGGAGGTCATGGGCTTCGGCTTCCAGCGGCCCGTGATCTCCTGCGGCGCCACCTATGCCACGAAGAAGGTCTGGGGCTACGCGCCCGTCAACGAGGACGGCTCGGCTTACTTCCGGGTGCCCGCGGGCGTGCCCATCTACTTCGAGGCCCTGGATGAGCACGGACGGGCCCTCCAGCGGATGAGGAGCTTCACCCACCTCCAGCCCGGTGAGACCCAAGGCTGCATCGGCTGCCACGAGCCCCGGAACGAGACGCCTCCCACAGCCATGCCGGCGGCGGTGACCTCGGAGCCGGTGGATCTGGACCTGCCGCCGTGGGGCCTCCGGGAGTTCGACTACCCGCGCATGGTCCAGCCCATCCTCGATGAGCACTGTGCCGGGTGCCACACGGGCCCGCAGCCCGCGAAGGGGCTCGACCTATCGGGCGATCGCACCGATTGGTTCAATGTGTCCTACGACGAGCTCACTCGGGGCTACGTGAGCTGGATCGATACCCGCAATGGGCGGGAGGCCAACATCCTGGAGATCACGCCTGGGGCGTGGGGCTCGCCGGCAAGCCCGCTGGCCGAAGTACTCGTGTCTGGCCATCCCGACGAGACGGGCTCACTCCGTATCGATCTCTCGGAATCGGAGCGGCTGACATTGCTGGCCTGGATCGATCTGAATATTCCGTACTACAGCACCTACATGATGGCCGATGAGTCGGCCGAGGGTGGCCGCCGGGTCTACCCCGCCGACCTGGACCCCATCCTCGCCGATGTAGCCGAGCGCCGCTGCGTGTCCTGCCACTCCGGCGGAATCCCGAGGGACGGGTACCTGCGGATCCAGAACGTGGAGCGGAACTCGTTCATGGCGGCGCCGCTCGCCGAGTCGGCCGGAGGCCGCGAGTTGTGTGGGGCGGTGTTCGAGACCACCGACGACCCCGACTACCAGGCTTTGCTGACGAGCCTCAGGACTACCGAGGCGAAGTTGGAGGAGAAGCCCCGCATGGATATGGAGGGGGCGGTGGCAGCGCCCTGCAACATGTCGCTGAAATGACGACGGGCTAGCTCGACTGGTCGCCCAGGGCCTGCCGAAAGATCTCCGACGTCTCCTCGTCGATGTTGCACATCCGGACCTCCCGGAGGCCGGGCGCTGGATCGCGGGATAGGAAGGCGTCCGCCTCCCGGAGCAGGATCTCGGCGCAGCGGTCTTTGGGGAAGCCGAAGATGCCCGAGCTGATGGCAGGCATGGAGAGGGACTTCACGCCCAGCTCCTCGGCCTTCTCCAGGGCACAGCGGGTGGCCGAGGCCAGCAGCTCATCTTCATCTCCCCGGTCTTGGTAGACCGGCCCGACGGCGTGGATCACGTGGTCGCAGGGAAGCAGGCCCGCCGAGGTCGAGGCACAGGATCCCGTCGGCACTCGGCCGATCTGGTCCGACTCGCGCTGGATCTCGGGACCGCCAGCGCTGCGGATGGCGCCCGCCACGCCCCCTCCGTGCTGAAGGTCCTCGTTGGCGGCGTTGACGATCGCATCGACTTCCTCGGTCACCAGGTTGCCCCGGACGACCCGGAGCACGGCGCCCGACGGATAGGTTCTCTCGCATAGTGCCTCAGCCACTAGGATCAATCCTCTCGGCGGCGCAGAGACGTCCTTCTCCCATGGGTCGGCGATGGCCTCGGAGGAGTCCGGGCCGGCGCGCCGGAACCGGGATACCAGCCTCACGGACGGAGACTCGTGTCCATGCTCGCAGCTCTGCTGATGCTATGTCTCGTTCCAGGCGATCTGGAGACCGCCGCCGATCGGGAGCGGCTGGTCCTGGACGGCTCCGCCCAGTGGTTCACGCCCCTCCCCTGGGAGCGGATGGACGTGGGCTTCAACACGGGTCAGCACCTGGGAGTGATCGTGCGGCTGATGCCCCAGGGCGGACCGTGCTGGTTCCGCGGACCCCTCGGCGGTCTTCCCGTCGACAACCCCTCCCTGGCTCTTGATCCCCTGTCGGAGCGGCCCGAGCCGTGGATGGCCTTGGACTGGGCTGCGGTGGACGTCCTTGATGACGGCTCCCTCCGGCTGTCTCCTACCACCGGGGACGTGCCTCCCGGCCTCGCTCAGCTCGTACCCGTCCCCGCACTTACGGGGCAGAGGGTCTCCATCTGGGCCGCCGCGCTCGGCCGGGATGACCGGGCCATCCTGGAGGTGCTGCCAGCGACGGACGATGAGGTCATTGCAGGCCGGTGGAGCGGGGAGCCGCGGCAGCCCCTCGCCAGCGCCTTTGTGGAAGGCCAGGCCATCGATGAGGTGCTGGGAAGCCACGCGCTGCGGCTGTCCTCGGGCGGGTCGGCTACTCTCAGCGTATCGCCGTCCGAGGGCCACGCACTACAGGTTGGCTGCCTTGCCCGAGCAAGCTCCGGCCGGGCCAGCCTGACTCTGTCGGTGCGGGCCGATGGTCACACCGTTGCCGCGCGCCGCATCGCCCTCCGGTCACGCTGGGCCCCGGTACCGCCACTACGGGTTCTCGTGCCTCGGGACGCCGAAGAGGTAACCGTCTCGTGGGAGACGGGCCCGGCGCCGATCGCCATCGACGGGCTCTACGCCGGACCTCTACGTGGTCGGTTCCTGGGCCAGATCCCGGTGAGCCCAGACGCCGAGCCCGTCGAGATCGGCGGGCCGCTGCGCGTGAGTGTGGACCAGTCGATCATGGGGTCGCTCGCCGAAGCCCGAGTGCGGTCCGTCGGCCAGGAGGTCATCCGGGGCGCGCCACTGGAGGGTGAGTTCGCGCGGATCTCGCTGGAGCCAGACCCCTCACTGCCGCCCCAGGCCTACCGGATCGAGGCCCCGGGTGGTGCTGAGCTGCCGCGACTCTTCGCGGCCGATAGGCTCGGCGCGGCGTACGCCCTCGACGATCTCCAGGGGTTGGTTGTGCGACAAGAGGCGCGGAGCCTGATGCTCCCGTCCGACATGGCCGGCCAGCCGGCGGTCGCTCTCCGCGGCGCCGTGATCGGTACGGAGCCCGGGCCGGAGCTGCGCGAAGATCTCAGGACCCTGTCCGATGGCAGATTCACCCATCTGGTGTCCTCGACGCACCGGTGGGGTCGACTCGATGACCCCGAGGTGGCGCGGGATACGGCCGACCTCCTGGAGGCCGCGGCAGGCCTGGACATGACGGTGGTGGCCGAGCTCCGGCTCTGGGGTGGTAGCCTACTCACCGACGAACCCATGCTCGCGAGTACGGCCACGGCCGAGGAGCGGGTGCACCTAAGGGAGCTTCGGCCCACCCTCCTCGCCCACGCCAACACCGTAGTCACCGAGATCAAGCGGCCAGTCGTCACCTCGGAGGACGGCGAGACGGTGTTCGTTGAGGGTGAGGACTACACCCTAACGCCAGGGATCACCGCCTTCGGAGCCGATGGCTACGACGCGTCGGCTCCCCGATGGGGCATTGCCCGCACCGAGATGGGCGGCATCCCCGATGGCGCGACCGTTCTGGTGACCCACCACTACGTGACGGCCACGGGAACGCGCTGGGTCGCGCCCGACCTGGCCGAGCCGGCGGTCCGGGACGCCCTAGTGGATGATCTGGAGCGCCTGAGCGCAACACTGGGCGATGCCCGAGTGGTCCTGGACCTGGGGCCGCTGGCCGAGGTCAACTCAGAGGCGGAGCGCGAGCGACTCATCGGCTTGCTCCGGAGCTTGGCCATTCTCGTCCAGGAGCAGTGGCCCGGCCTCACGCCCGTGGTCCCGTCGAGCGCGCTACGCACGCCCCTCACTGAAGCGCTGCCCGACCTCAGGATGATCCCGCTCACATGCGAGATCATACACCGGGGCGATGACCCTCTGGAGATCGGTGCCCTCACCGTTCGGGGACACCGAGTGCACGTATCGGTCCCCGCCGACGCCCCAGCGGTGGCCCGAGCGGCTGGACGGGTGCAGGAGTGGCGCGAGGCCGGGCTTCCCGTCGGCGGCGTCATCGTGCAGATGCCCGGCGACCGCCCCATGATGGTGGAGCTCGCCGCGGGCCGGGCGGCCTGGCGCGGGGCAGACTTCGATCCTACTCATCCGGGGTAAGGGTGGTGAGGGGATCGGGCTGCTGGGTCTCCTCGGGCTGCTCCTCGGGGGCCGTCTCAGGCTCGGTCAACCCCTCTTCCTCAAGGTACGCCTGCCGGGCTGCGGTCGAGTCCGCGTAGAGGTAGTCGGCCAGGGCGGCGATCTCCTCCTCGGTGCCCATAAGGGGCGGCATGAAGCGGTTGTAGGGCGAGTCTGCGGGCTGCTCGTGTAGCATCACCAGTATGCTCTCCACGCCATTCCGGTCTCGATTCGCGAGCAGCTTGCGGGTCGACCGGTAGCCGTCGCGCGTATGGCAGCTCATGCACTGACCCCGGAACATCATCTCGCCCCGAGCCATGTGGTGGATCGACCGGCTGGAGGACTTCGCCCACGCTTGACGCTCCTCCGGTCGCACCCAAGGTGAGCTATCCAGGTACGGCTTGTCCAGGGCATCCCCCTGCACCACCTCCGTGGCGCGCAGGCCGTTGGAGTACATGTACTCCCGAACCACGAAGGGCTTGCGGAGCATCTCCCGGGCCATCTCCGTCGCACCCGTGACCAGCAAGGCGAGGGCGAGCACCGCGACGGCGTGACCGAGCTTCAGGTCCCGAGCGTCGCGCCAGACCAGGAGGAAGGCGATGGGGAAGATCGTCGCGGTCCCGATGATGGCGAACAGGACCGCCCGGGTCACCTGGGTGAAGGCGCCGGCGCCCGCACTGTCCACGCCCAAGAGCAGCAGGTCTCGCGATGCCGGGGGCAGCACCGCCAGGTACAGGCCCAGGGCCGCTGGCAGGAGGACGAAGCCCGGGATCATCCAGCGCGCAGACCACCTGGCGAAGCTCTCCTTCAGGGGGGCGCGATCCGCTCCCTTGACGAGGCTCGCTGTCACGAAGGCATAGGCCCCCGCAAGGGTGATGCACACCAGCGTTCGGATCAGCAGGCTGGGCCAGTAGGTTGGGTTGAAGAAGGCCTGCCAGAAGCGGCTGGCCTCCTGACCGGTGCCCGCAACCTCGAGCCAGCCTGGTCCGGGGGTGAGCATGAACGTGAGGATGCCGTTGATGATGACCAAGGTCAGCAGGGATGTAACGGCATACAGCCACCCCACTTGTAGATGGACCCGGTTGGACACCCGGCCCCACGTGTAGTAGTAGACGGCGGCCGCGGCGATCTCGACCAGGAAGAACACCCACTCGATGGCCCATCCGAATACGAAGTTGTGGATCAGAGCGCTCGTGCCTTCGGGGTTGGCCAGGCCGATGGCGAACCAGATCCCCACGCCCGTGACGGTGCCTCCCGCCGCGGTGAGGACCAAGAAGAAGCGCGAGTGCCTTTTCAGCAGCGGGATCCAGTCGTCCCGGCCCTCGCGTAGGGCCTTGCGCTCGGCGATGGGGAGAAACAGCCCCCCTCCGACGGCGAAGTGTGAGATCAGCACGTGGATGATGGCGATAGTGGCGATCACCCACGTTCCGCCGATGTAAGGCACGTCCCATGCGGGATAGTTCATCGAGTCGCGCTCCTTAGGTCTCCGGGGGCCTAAAGCGCCGCATAGCCCCAGATGGTCAGCACGATCAAGCCGATCAAGGCGGCGAGGGCGAACCACGTGGCTCGGCGCCCGCGGGCGCCGCTCTCGCGCGTATTGTCGTAGAGGGGCAGAAGCCCCCAGAGAATCCCGCCGACGGTGAACAGGGCGATACCGATGACCTCACCGGCGTAACCCGGGATCCACTCACCCAGCACCTTCAGGACCTGGAACTGGGACATGAAGTACCACTCGGGATGGATCCCCTCGGGGGCCGCCGCTAGCGGGTCCGCTGGCTGGCCGAGCTGCCAGGGGAACAGGAAGGCCAGGATGGACAGCACGTTGAGCGTGATGAGCCACATGACCATGTCCCGGGCCGCGAAGTTCGGGAAGAAGGGGATGGTCCGCCGCTCGGTCTCGGGCTTGTCCTCCTCGGAGGGTGGCAGCGCCGTCCCGTGCTTCATGATGAGCGCCAGGTGGACGCCGAGGATGCCCAGGAAGATCAAGGGCAAGATGAACACATGTAGGGCGAAGAACCGCTGTACCGTGACGTCGCTGACCTCGGGTCCGCCCTGAACCACGTTGTCGATGAGGGTGCCGATGCCGGGGATGCTGCGGGGGATCTCCAGGCCCACGGCGGTGGCGAAGTACGACAGCTCGTCCCAGGGCAGCAGATAGCCGCTGAACCCGAAGAGGAGCACCAGGCCCAGCAGGGCCAGGCCCGTCCACCATCCGAACTCCCGGGGCCGCCGGTACGCCTTCATGAAGACCACCGAGAACATGTGCACGAACACGGCCACGACCATCAGGTTGGCCGCCCAGGAATGGAGCGAGCGGACGAACCACCCGAACTGGAGGTCGTAGGTGATGGCCCGGACGGAGTCGTACGCGCCGGGGCCGGGGCGGTAGTACACCAGGAGCAGCAGGCCGGTGAAGGCCTGCACGATGAACAGGAAGAGGGAGATGCCGCCCCAGTAGTACCAGAAGCTGTGGCGGTGGACGGGAACGGTCTTCTCCGCGGCCATCTCCCGCATGGCTTCCAGGCCCAGCCGGTCGTCACACCAGTCCCAGACCTTGGTGCCAACGGCCTTAAGATCTATGGATGATGACTTTGCCATCGGCCCTCTCCACCCGATACTCCTCGAGGGGCCGGGGCGGGGGCCCCGCTACATTCTGCCCCGTCTCGGCGTCGTAGACTCCCCCGTGACACGCGCAGTAGATCCGGTCCTGGTCCTCCTGGTAGTCCACGGTGCAGCCGAGGTGGGTGCAGATGGCGCTGAAGCAGACCATGGCGTCATCGGCGCCGCGGATCAGGATGGCCTTACGGATCCCGAACTGGAAGATGGTCGCCGACCCCGGCTCAGGCAGCTCGTCGTCGGGGATCTCCATCTCCGTCACCTTGGCCAGCTCCGCCGCTTCCTCGGCAGGATCGGCCAGGAAGCGGTACAGCGGGTAGGCGATGGCCCCCGCGTAAGTAACGGCTGCCAGCCCCATTCCGCCCCAGATCAGCTTGCGCCGGGCGGGATCGTCGGGAACCAGATCGTCGCCCTCGCCCTCAGGCGGCGTCGCTTCCGGGTAGCTCTTCTCCTCCGACATAGCCCTCGTACTCTCCCTCTGCCTGCAACATGACTTTCAGGAGCCAGCCCACGGCCACCAGGCCGCCGACCAGCAAGACCAGGAACAGCCCGACTACCGACCAGTTCACGCTGATCTCTCGGGCCCACACGCTGAACCCGTAGGCTTCCAGGCTCTTGTCGCGGATGCCGTCCCGCAGCACGACCCACGCGGCGACCTGAAGGTAGCCCAGCAGAGCGGCCGCTCCCGTGAGCTTCCATCCGGTCTCGGAGCCACGCCAAGACGCGTAGCCGGCGACCAGCGCCACCCCGAAGGTCAGTAGAAGCCACGCCGCGCGGGTGACGTTGTAGAAGGCGCTCTCGCCCAGTCCTCGGCCCACGGCGGCAGGCTGGGCCATCAGTACCCATATCGCGACGGGCACCAAGGCGCCCGCGGCGATGGCGCCGACCAAGGCTCCCCACTGCTTGAGGTAGGCCCCGGCCCGCCGATCCTGCACCGCCGTCGCGCCCGTGAGGGCGATGGCGATGCCGCCTAGCATAAGCGAGGCGGTGATCATGTACAGCCACCGCGGCCAGACCGTGGGATCATCCATGGCGAGCTGCCCGCCCAGCGCGTTGCCCCGGTACATCTCGAGCCAAGTATCGGGCCGCAGCATGAGGGTCATGTTGTTCACGTAGATCAGGGCGATCTTGGCCACGATGCCGATGGAGATGAGCCCCGCCCACCAGTAAGCCTTGCCCTCGGCCGAGCGGCGCTCCACCGAGTACAGCAGAGAGTACAGAACTACCATCAGCACGATGACGCCGATCCAGAACACACCGATCAGGATGCTGCTCGTGTACAGGGCCCGGCCATAGAGGACCTGGGTGAAGAGCAGCGGCGGGACACCCAGGTTGATGACGAAGGCCATGACCACGGGGAGTCGGCGCATCACCTGGCGCGCGGGCTCCCTAAGGGGCGAGTCATCGCCACCTCGCCACGCCGCAATGGCCCATATGGTCCCTAGGACCAGCCCGCCGATGAGCAGGTGTACAGCGGTGAAGTGCAGGCTCAGCGTGAACAGGTGCAGCACCTTGAAGAGCCACACGGGCGCCGGCAGGGGTATAGGATCGACCGCCGGGAACGGGTCCATGGCTACCTCTCGCCTTCGCAGTTGTCAGAGCGGAAACTCGGCGCGGGCTGGACGACACGCCCGCCATCCCCGAACGAACGACGGATTCGCGCATGGCCGCTGTCGTCCTCTCGGCCCAGTGGACCTTTCGGGCAGGAAGCCTGGTACGGGCACCGAACCTGTTCACGCGCGCCTTGAGGAGGAACGTCCATGGTCCCATGCAAACTCGGCCTGGCCGCTGTGGCGGCACTGATCCTGGCATCGGCAGCCCTGAGGGCGCAAGCTCCCGCCGAGGAGGCGCGGCCCTTCATCTATGGCTGCGGCATCTCCTGGGGTGAGTGGCACAACCTGCCCATGGACGAAGCCAAGGCCTTCGACCGGACCAGCATGGACATGGTCCAGGCAATGGGCGGCACCAACGTGCCCGCCAACTTCGCCTGGATCGGCATCGAGACCACGCCCGGCGAGTACGACTGGCGCTATGTGGACCATCAGGTGGAGGAGGCTCATCGCCGGGGTCTGGAGATCTTCGCGTATACGGGC
>WJIW01000082.1 GCA_014730065.1 Armatimonadia bacterium
CAGCAGGACTGTGGCGCGCTGCCTCTGCACTCGGTCGAGGACCCGATGATGGATGTGGCCACGGTCGGGCGTCATCGGCGATTGGCCCTGGCGCAGTCGGCGGATCACAGCCCATGCGGTATCGGACAGAGGCAGGCCGAGCAGCACTATGGGGCAGAGGTAGAGCAAGGTGGACTTGAACGCGCCCAGTACCGCCAGGCCGGCGAGCCAGAACCCTATGGACATGGAGCCACAGTCCCCCATGAAGACCGATGCCGGGTGGAAGTTGTAGAAGAGGAAGCCGATACAGCCACCTACGAGCACGGCAGCCATGATGGCCATGTGCGTGTAGTGCTGCCCCGTCTCCGTGCTCGCCCCATCGGCCACAACCCACATCACTGCGATGGCGAGGAAGGCAAGCCCCGCGATGGCCCCGATGCCGCCTGCCAAGCCATCGAGCCCATCCACGAAGTTCATCGCATTCATCACCGCCACCATCCAGAGGATGGTGATCGGGGCCGACCAGGCTCCGAACACGATGTTGTCCGTGGTGAAGGGGGGACTGATGTACTCGATCCGCACGCCCAGCCACCATACCAGGGCGCCGGCTCCCGCCTGAAGTAGGAGCCGCAGTTGCCACGGTAGGCCGTAGGCATCGTCCAGGGCCCCCATGACACCGATCAGTACGGCGCCGGAGAGAAGCCCGACCACGGCAGGAGACACTTCCGGGATCCACAGCATCCCTACGAGGAGCCCGCCCAGAATGCCCAAGCCCCCCAAATAGGGAACAGGCTTGCCGTGGACACTTCGGGCGTTCGGCTTCGAGACGATACCCCAGTGCGCGGCCGCCCAGCGGGCAGCCGGAGTGAGGACCGCCGCAGCCAAGACGGCGGTGACTCCCGCCAAAGCCATTCTGCCGTAAGGTCCGGAAGCTACGTCAGCCAGGTTCATGGATGGATTCCCTCATGCCTCTTCTGGAGCGGCCCGCCACAGGTATCGCGCACAGCTAGGCGGATGGCTCCACGATTTCCAGCAATCCCTCGCATGCGCTGGTTCCCCGCAGGTTAGGGCATCCGCTCTGGCTGACTTGTGGGCTCTGCGAGGCATGATAAGCCATCGGCATTGGTTCGGGGGTCACGGCTTCGACGCTGTGCCCTGCGCGGTTCCCATGTCTTCGCCAAGGTGTCCCATGGCGGGTCGCTCCCCGTCCGGGCCCGCCTCCGCTTCCCTCGGTTCCTGGCAGTTCGTTCACGCGCCGATGGCCTCCTCTAGTCGAACGGGCTGGGCATGCGAGACAACCTGGCTGCCCCAGCCACGATCCCCTCGAACTCCGGCATCACATGCTCCATGCCTACGGGGTCCGTATCGGGCTCAATGCTCGGCGGCAGGGGCCCTACAGCCAGGACCACCGCGTCCGCTTCATCGGGCGAAGGCAGGCCTCGCTTCTCCATCTCCTCCTTAGACTCGATCTTGATCCGATGGGGGTTCATGCTGTAGCGAATGGCGCTGATCTGCGCTCGCAGACGAGCGATCTCGGGGCCCTCGCAGGCGATACTCAGCTTCGGCACCGGGCTGCCTGGTCGCAGCGTCTCACGCAGCGTCCAGTAAGCTTCCGCTCGCCAGTTCACGAACCGGCCCGGCGAGTTCGCCCTCCCGCCGAAGAGCACGCCGTGGTACCGGATGCGGCTGTCACTCACTGGGTACAGCAGGTCCACGACCCCCGCTCCCACGCCCGTCTCATCTATCAGCACCTCTACCGCGATCCCGCACAGCCCGTACAGGTCCTCCGCTGCCTCCGCTGCGCGGTAGGCTGTCTCTTGGGTGCGCAGACTGCCCTCAATGCTCTCCACACTAAGCAGCTCTCCACCTAGTCGAACAGCGATCGCCGTGCGGCTGGAGCCGCTGCGGGCCACGTCCACGCCGACCTGCGCCGTGGGCCACTGTAGCTTCTCCGGTTCCCGACCCATCGCTGCCTCGACCCAGGTCAGTGGCGCGATGACGGTCGTCGCGCCGGCGTCGGGGAACTCCGCCAGGACACGAGCACGGTAGTAAGCCGAGTCCTCGCCCCATTCGATCTTCCACTTCTCCACCCGGTCGGGTCGAAGCAGCTGCCGGGCGACTCCCTTGGGCGCTTCCTCGCCCGTGAAGTTCGGGGTGTCATAGGCCGTGATCCTCACGCAGAACCAGCCGAGCTCCGGGCGCTCCGCCGCTCTCCGGAACCGCCCCTCGGGGTTCACCGGGTTGCCTGTCATCAGCTCGCGCTCCGGCTGGTAAGTGTCCATCACCCCGAACTGCTCGTCGGAGATGCCGGGCGCCTCGTCATACACCACCAGCATGTTCTCGGCATGCTCACCGGGCATATCATCCGGGTTCTCCGTGGCGAACCCATAGGCGTAGTGGTACGGGTCCGGCGCGCC
The DNA here is from genome assembly GCA_014730065.1 of Armatimonadia bacterium. Lineage (GTDB taxonomy): Bacteria > Armatimonadota > Zipacnadia > UBA1398 > UBA1398 > UBA1398. Next base: position 2,397 of record WJIW01000082.1, read on the forward strand.
GTCCTCCCCCAGCATCTTGAGCTGGGTCATGTCGCATTCAGCCTGTTCCCGCACCTCCTCCGGCAGGCGCCGGAAGAGTGCGCGGATCTCCTTCCAGAGCAGCCGCTTCACCTGTCTCCACGTGGGCGCGGTCGTGATCACGTAGGCTGGCTTCCGGGTGAACAGCCACCAGAGGACCACGATGGCCGCTAGGAAGGTCTTCCCCGCCGCGTGGCAGCTCGGCACCACCACCCTCTCGTGGTCCCTGACTGCCTCTAGCACCTCTCGCTGCTTCATCGACAGCCACAGCCCCAGCACGTCCACCGCAAACTTGGCGGGGCAGTCGGGCATCTGCCGGCGGACCTCGTCGCCTACCTGGAAGGAGTTGAACTCCGCCCACAGGCCCCGTGCCGAGTCCTCGGCCGATGGTCGCAGCCTCTGGAGCTCCTGCTGCTCCCCCTGGTCCCGCTGCCTAGCTCTCGTCCCCCGCTCCTGCCTCTGCCTCCCCACCGACGTCCGTACTCGCTCCAAACCCGTGCTTACCCAGTCCCGCTCGTATCTCCGACCAGAGCCTCTCCCCCTCATCCTCGCCGGCCTCCCTGATGAGCGTCCGGTACACCACAGTCATCATCACGCGCAGCACCTCGGCGGCCGCTTCGCGCTCAACCATGCCGTCCAGCTGCATCTCCGTGCGCCGCATCCGGTCGATCGCCTGGGCAAGCACCGCCTCGTGGTAGGCCGACCTCTCACCGTCCCCCTCCGCCAACTGGATCTCCAGCAGACGCGCCCGAAGACGGTCGATGTCATCGACCATGCTTAGGCCGTCCAGATCCCTGATCTCCTCGATAGCCTTCAGGGCCTCGGTGAACGACGACCGCTGCCGGCCCGAGTATATGCGGCGCATCCCCGTCCGTACGCCGCCTTCTCCTCCCCCGTGCAGCCGGCACCGTGCTGACCCGGACACCGCCTTCTGGCGGCAAGGCGACCCATTACGGCACGTAGCCTCGCACACCCGCGGTGCGAGCCGCCCCGTGTCCCCACCTGCCGGCCCCCGCTCCGCCTTGGCCACCTCGGTCCCTTGCCGCTCGCCTCCGGGCTGACGCTTCATGTCCATCACCATAGGAGTTGTTGGTCTCCCCGGGGCCCCGACCTTCCGAGTCCCCGCCCCCTAGGCTGTGACGGCACCTTGTGCGGGCGCAGCGTCGCAGACGCGAAGCCCCAAGCATCCAGGATGCCACGCCGCACGCCGAACGGCTTCATCGCGAGACAGGACTCAGGAGGCGAGCACAACCACGAAACGGGGACCGAACCCACTCCGCTTGTCGCTCTGAGGAAGGCCGTCGTTCGCAAGTTGCCCGAGCGACGATCCCGTGAGGACTGAACTCAGATGGGGGATGCACTCGTATGGGACGCACCACCAGAACCAGGAACACTGCG
>WJIW01000083.1 GCA_014730065.1 Armatimonadia bacterium
CTTTGTGCCCCTCTACCTGTCGGCCTTCTTCGAGGAGATCGTGCTACGCGGTTACCTTCAGCGGACCCTGTTCCTGGCGTGGGGCCACGCCGGCGCTGTGGCCGGTAGCGCGGCGTGCTTCGGGCTCCTCCACGCCTGGAACCCCGGCATCGGCTGGCTCGGGGTGGTGAACATCCTCTTGGTGGGTGTGCTCCTCAGCTTAATCGTGATCCGCACGAACGAGATCTGGACCGTCACGGGCGTGCATTTCGGCTGGAACCTGATGCTGGGACCGGTGCTGGGCCTGCCGGTGAGCGGAGTGCACCTCGATTCGATCCTCAGGCTGGAGCCCACCGGCGACGCCAGCTTCCTGGCGGGCGGGGAGTTCGGACCCGAGGCTTCGCCCCTCGTGAGCGTGGTGCTGCTCGTGGCCATCGCCATCGTGGGCGCCCTGGTGGCTCGCAGGCGACGGTGGCATGAGCCGCCTGACGAGGAGGCGGAGCGGCCCGTGGAGCCGCCGCAGCCGCGGCCTACCGCTTACGACGCTTCTTCCGCCCCGGACGCGACTTCTTCGGCTGCGCCTTCGGCATCTCCGCCTCGGGAACCAGAGGCTCGCCCCGAACCGCCCGCCAGCCAATAGCCTGGATGGGCTCGTAGGCATGCTCGAAGAGCTTCATGTATCCCTCGCACAGCACGGCATCGCCGAAGGTCCGGGTGACGGGATCGAAGCGTCCCTTGGGGCAGCCGCCGTAGCATAGGCCCTGGTACGGGCAGGTGTGACACTTCTCGGGCGGGTTGATCTTGGCCCGGGCCAGGTTCTGGCAGGGCTCCCGCCGCACCAAGTCGCGGATGGGGGTCTCCAGGATGCTGCCGAGGCGGTAGTCGTCGTAGACGAAGTGATCGCAGGCGTAGAGGTCGCCATTGGCCTCGAGAACCACGGCGTTCCCGCAGGTGGGGCTGAACACGCACAGCTCGGGCGGTCCCCCCGTGGCGCGCTGGGCGATGTTCTCGAAGATCCGCACCGACACGGTCCCGACGTGCTTTGGGTACCAGGCGTCGAACACGCTGCACAGAAAGTCGCCGTATTCGGGCCCGCCGACCGAGTGGCTCGTGACTCGGCCATCGTCGCGGCACTCGGTGCACGGGATGAACTGGATCCATGTGGCGCCCTGATCGACCAGGTAGTTGAAGACCTTGCCGCCGTGCCCAACGTTCGCCTGGCTGACGACCACCAAGGCGTTGAAGTCCACACCGTGCTTCTTCAGCAGCCGGAAGCCCTTCATCACTCGCTCATGGGATGGCTTTCCGGCGTGGTCCACTCTGTTGACGTCATGGACCGTGGCCGGGCCGTCGACGCTGAGGCCCACCAGAATGTGGTTCTTCTTGAGGAACTCGCACCACTCGTCATCCAGTAGGATCCCATTGGTCTGGATGGTGTTCATGCAGACGTATCCGGGTGGCGATAGCCGCCGCTGCATCCGGAGCGCCTTCTCGAAGAACTCCAGGCCAGCCAACAGTGGCTCGCCGCCCTGCCACGCGAACACGGCGCGGCCGCCGCTATCCTCGATGACCTGCTGAGTGAAGCTCTCCAGGACCTGGTCGCTCATCTTGCGGTCGGCGGGGTCGGGGTACATGTCCAGGACGCGGCTGTAGTAGCAGTAGTCGCAGTCCAGATTGCATACGGCTGAGACGGGCTTCGTGATGACCGAATAGGGGGCCATCGATCGAGTCTCGATGGAGCTCATGGAGTCTCCGTTCCCTTGGGCTGGAGGCGCTCGGTGGGCTCCTTGGCCTCGGGTATATCCCGGATCAGCAGCGCGTCGCTCAGCTCCCGAATGTTGGGATGCTCCCAGAGGTCGGGATCGCCATCGATCGCCGTCTGGAGCGCCGCGCGCGCCTCCTCGCGCTCGCCTTGCCGGAGCAGGGAGTAGGCCAAGTTCGCGTGAGTCTCCCATAGGTTGGGCCCGTACTTCAAGGCGAGCCGGCAGAGGCGTTCCCCTTCCTCGAAGCTCTTCCTCTTCAGGGCGCGGTAGGCGCGCCGGGCGATCTGATCCGCGGCCCCGTTGTGATCGCCGGGGACCATGCTCCGCTTGGTCAGCTCGGCCATCTCCACCAGGGTGTCTTCGTCCATGGCTTCCTCGCCGGCCGATAGGTCGATGTGCCGGGTCATCTCGATGACCCGCTTGTTCGCCTCATCGAACCGGGTGGGGATGGAGTCCATGAGCCGGGGGATCATGATGCTGTCGGGCTCGGGCGAATGGAAGGCGCCGAAGCAGTGGCCGATCTCGTGGGCGATGGTCACCTGATAGAACCGTTCCGGCATCCTGGAGCTCGCCACCTCGAGTACCACGCAGTGGTCGGTCAGCACCCGGGACAGGCCGCAGAGGCCCTTGGCGTCGGGACTGCGGCTCACGGCCATACCGATGAGGTACCGAGCGCCCGTCTCCTCTAGAATGTCCGGCACGTACGGGCCGAGGCCGTTGAGCAGGCCGACGATCTCATCATCGTCGCCCGGGGGCTCCCATTCCAGAGCGGGAGCGGCCTCCACCAAGTCGATGCCCAGCTCGTTCCACAGGATGTCGGCGGCGCCCTGGATCCGGCTGGAGGCGACGGCCTGCCAGTCCTCGTGGTGGGCCCGGAAGCCGGGCTCACATAGGGCGATGACCCGCATGGCCCCATCGGCACCCACCGTCGGGCGGGCCACCGAGGGAGGCTCCATAGGCCTGTAGGCCAGAGCGCCCTCCGGATCGCGGGGCAGGATGGGCTGGAGCTTCTGATTGGGCTCCAGCTCCCGCCGAGGCGAGGAAGGAGGCGCGGCCCGCTCGGCTGGCTCCTCAGCGCGTCGGTCGGCGGCTAGGGCCGCGGGCGCTTCCGCGACCCGGGATATGTACAGCCCTCCGAGGACCATCAGGCCGATCACCAGCCCGAAGGCCATCGCCACTAGGGCCTTGCCCCAATGCATCTGCACGGCGCCCGATCTCCCTCTCTACTAATCCGTGACGCCGGAGCGGCCAAGGTGTACACTTCAACCCCTTGTCCACTGGCTCGGTTCCTTTGAGGGATAGAATGCCATGAACCTGCTGCAGGGATGCTACCAGATCCGTCAGGAGATCTCCCGGGGCATGGAGATCACCTACCTGGGCGAGGACACGCGCCTCGAGCGCCCGGTGTTCATCAAGGAGCTCGTTCTGCCCGAGGACACCGACGCCTCGGAGAAGGAGAAGGCCCGGGCGAGGTTTGAGTCCCAGGCGCTCACCGGCGCCCTGGTGGACCATCCCAACGTGGTGAAGACCCTGGATGCCTTCGAGGCCGACGGACGCTCCTTCATCGTGCTCGAGTACGTGGAAGGGCGATCCCTGAAGGACCTTCTGGAAGAGCACGGCAAGCTCCCCCTGCCCCGGGCCATATCCCTGACTACTCAGGTGCTGGACGCCCTGGAGACCGCCGGGGCCGCTGGCGTTGTGCATGGCGACATCAAGCCGGGCAACATCCTGCTCACCGACGATGACGTAGTCAAAGTGGTGGACTTCGGGATCGCCGTTCGCGAAGGCCAGAAAGCCCCCCAGAGAGCCGGCACACCCAACTACCTGGCTCCCGAGCAGCTCAGGGGACGGGCCTTGGACCGCCGGGCCGACCTGTTCTCGGCCAGCGTTCTGCTCTATCATCTGGCCTCGGGCGAGCGGCCCTTCGCCGCCCCCAGCGTGAAGGGCATCCTGGAGCGCATCGAGTATGAAGAGCCGGCGATGCCCGGCTACTGGTCACCAGCCCTGTGCGGGGTGCTCCGGAAGGGCCTGGCCAAGGAGCCGGGCTCCAGATACGCCTCGGCTCGTGCGATGCTCCACGACCTGCGGGCCGCGGCGGGCGGCGCCACCGATGAGCCCGACCGGTCATCCCGCGGCGGACGGGTCGTCGAGGCACTGGCGGAGGCTAGCGCCAGGGAGCGGCGCACCGGGCTCGTCCTCGCGGCATGTGGCGGGGTCGCCGTGGTCGCCCTGACGCTGATCGCCCGACTGGCCGGCGGATGAGCGCGGCGGAGGGGCATCGGTCGCAGCGCGGGAACAACATGGGAATCCCGAATATCAGCGCGATTCCGGCTCCGCCGGCGTCGCGTCCAGTGTAGGTGCGTGATGGATTGAACGAAGACACGGGGACGTTGATCGCAGGCCGGTACCGGGTTGGCGAGCGCATCCGAGAGGGACGGGCCTTCCGGCTCCACGAGGGATCGGACACCCAGGCGGGCGGCGGGGTTCGTGTGCGGCTGCTTCGGCCGTACCTGTGGCGGGAGCCGACGCTGCGCGTGGCCTTTCGGCGGCTCACCGAGGGGTCTCCCCCACCCCTTCCGGGCCTGCTAACGCTTCTGGTCGTCGAGCCCTACCACGATACGGTCGCTCTGGTCGAGGAGGCGCCCGAGGGGGAGTGTCTCGCCGACCGGCTCCGGCGCGAGGTCGTCCTGGCCCCCGCAGAGGCCGTTGACCTAACCAAACGGGCCGCGACGGTCATCCAGGGATGCCATGAGGCCGGCGTGGTCCATGGGATGCTCTCACCACAGGAGCTACACGTCACGGCCGCCGGCGCGGTGGAGATCAGCGGCTGCGGCTTCACGCAGCCCTTCTCGGGCAAGGGTCTGCCGGGCGCCGAGGACAACCCGTATCTCGCCCCCGAGCAGCGGCGCGGCGAGCATGCCCTCTCCCAGTCCGACGTGTACGCCCTGGCGGTGATCCTCCTGGAGGCGCTCACCGGGCGTCCCCCCACTCCCGAGTCGCTGAAGTCCGGCGACTGGAAGCGAGGCGTGCCAAGCGGCCTGCAGCCCCTTCTGGAATCTGCCTTGGCAGAGTCGGCGCGGGATCGGCCCACCAGTGCGGCGGCCCTGCTCGCCGCCCTGGACGGGCTCAAGCGGGACCTATCCGCGGCGCCGGCCCCACCGCCAGCCGAAGCCGGACCCGACGCGCCTCCCGGAGAGCCCGCGCGACCCAGGCTGACCGCCACGCCCGAGCGGGCTCAGGATGAGGCTACGCCTCGGAAGCCCGCCGCCCGCGTCACAGTATGGGCTCGGCTCGCCTCGTGCCTGGTGGGCCTGATCTATGCGTCGATCATCCCGGTGAGCGTGGGCGTTCCCGTCTACCTGGTGTATACGAAGTGGATGGAGAAGGCTCCCGAGACCGTGGTGGTGCCCGACTTCCAGGGGATCCAGCGTGATCTCAAGGACGCCCAGCGCGATGCTCGGGAGCGGGGCCTCAGCCTGAGCGTCGTCGATGAGGTCTTCAACCCCGACATCGGAGATAACCGCATCGTGTGGCAGAACCCGGCCCCGGGCAAGGTGGTCAAAGAAGGCTTCGAGATCGACGTGAAGATCAGCCGGGCGGCCCGAGCGGTGGCGGTGCCCAATGTCATCAACACGAATCTGGAGGAGGCTGAGCGGAAGCTCGACGAGATGAACCTCAGAGTCGGCGATGTCCAGAAGGGCCACAGCCGGACCTTCCCCCAGGACATCGTCTTCAGCCAGGCCCCCGAACCGGGCGAGACCATCCCCGAAGGGGGCCAGGTGAATCTGCTGGCCAGCTTGGGGCCCGACCCATCGGAGAACTGGGAGGGGCTGGACGACCCCGCCGTGCCATCGGTGCCCGGCAGTGTGCGGTTCGAGGTGCCCTCATCGGGCAATGAGAACGAGCCCCACCGGATCCAGGTCAAGGTCTTCGACCAGAAGGGCAGCCGGGTGGTCTATGACCGCCTCCACATGCAAGGGGAGACGGTCCGCGTACCCTTCACGGTGATGGGCGACGGCCGGGTGGAGGTCATCCGGAACGGCGAGGTCGAGGTTACCAAGCAGGTCCCCGAGTAGACGGGGCGCAGGTCCCCGCTCCCTTCCGTGGAACCCACAGGAGAGGAGGTAGGGGAATGCAACAACCTTCACCGACACAACAGCCGGCAGGGCCCGTAACCCAGAACCTCCAGAGCTCGTGGGGCACGGTGCTCGCCATCAACATCGGCATCGGTATGACCCTGGGCGTGGGCGTGGGTCTTCTCGTGATGTGGGGCATCTCGCGCCTCGGGGGGCGGCCGATGGGGGTGGCGGGGTGGATCGGCGGCATCGTGTTGCTGGCCGCCATCAACGTCGTTCTCGCCGTGGTGCAGACCAGCAACGCCAAGGGCCCGGCGCTGCATGCGGCGGCCCAGCTCGACTGGGCCTTCTACCAGTGCCCGATCTGCATGGGCGGGCCCATGCGGTGGGACTTCAGGTTCGGCCGACCCATCGACCCCGTCTCGTGTTCCGCCTGCGGCGCGCGTTGGGAGACGAAGCTGGACATCGGGAAGGACCCTCTGAAGTCGATCAAGCTGACGAATCAGGGGCAGGCGGCGACGGACGAGATTCGCCAGAGTCTGCCGCGGGACGAGTCGCCGGTGTCCTGGCTCCAGTGGATCCAGTGGCGGCGGGGGCAGTGAGGGTCGGGGTGCCCGCAGGCCTGCCCCTTACCTGGGGTTCGACCTCGGCAAGATCGATTCACCCATCAGCCACTCGTCCACATCGTACGCCATGTCGCGTCCCTCGGCCAGGGCCGTCACCACCAGCGACTGCCCCCGCCGCATGTCGCCAGCGGCGAAGCAACCCTCCACATTAGTATGCTTGGGGTCGCCCGTGGCCACGTTCCCGCGCTCGTCCAGCTCCACGCCGAGCTGCTCGATGAGCCCGCCGTGCTCGGGATGGACGAAGCCCATGGCCAGGAGCACCAGGTCGGCCTGGATCTCGAACTCCGAGCCCGGCACCTCCACGGGCCGGGGCCGGCCGCCCGGCGTATCCTCCCACTCGACCCGCACGCACTTCAGCGCCTTCACCCGGCCGTCCTCGCCCCGGTACTCCTTGGTGTTCACGCACCACATGCGGCGAAGGTCCGCTTCCTCCTGGGCCTCCTCGTGAGAGCTGCTGACGTTGAGGGTGAAGGGCCATAGCGGCCAGGGATGCTTATGCCGCTCGGCGGGGGGCCTGGGCATGATCTCGAGCTGGGTGATGGACTTGGCGCCCTGCCGGACCGACGTTCCGATGCAGTCCGAGCCCGTGTCGCCGCCACCGATGACCACCACGTGCTTGCCCTCGGCGCTCATGACCTCGTCGAAGGCCACGTCATCACCGGCGACGACGCGGTTCTGGCGGGTCAGGAACACCATGGCCCGGAAGATGCCCTTCAGGTCGGCACCGGGCACGGGGAGGTCCCTGGCCACGGTGCTGCCGCCGCAGAGGGCGATGGCGTCGAAGTCGCGCCGCAGGTCGTCGATGGGCACGTTGCGGCCCACGTGGGCGTTGACTTCGAAGTCGATGCCCTCCTCCTTGAACTGGCCCAGCCGGCGATTGAGAACTCGGCGGTCCATCTTGAAGTCGGGGATGCCGTAGGTGAGAAGGCCGCCGACTCGGTCGTCACGCTCGAAGACCACGACCTTGTGGCCAGCCCGATTGAGCTGCTGGCACGCCGCCAGGCCCGCGGGTCCCGAGCCGATGACGGCCACGCGCTTTCCCGTGCGCTCGGTGGGCGGCTGGGGCTTGATCAGGCCCGCCTCCCAAGCCTGGTCGACGATCTGGCACTCCACCTGCTTGATGGTCACGGCGGGTAGGTTGTACCCAACGCAGCAGGCCGTCTCGCAGGGAGCGGGGCAGACTCGGCCGGTGACCTCGGGCAGGTTGTTGGTCGCATGGAGCTGGGAGATGGCGTGGGCCAGGTCGCCCCTATGCATCAGGTCATTCCAGATGGGGATGCGGTTGCCCAGGGGGCAGCCATGGTCGCCGTGGCAGAAGGGCACGCCGCAATCCATGCAGCGACCCGCCTGAAGCGACAGCTCCTTGGGCTCCAGGAAGAGGTTGATCTCCTGGAAGTCGTCGGCCCGGTCGGCAACGGGACGGTATCCGCCCGTCTTGCGGTCGTACACCATGAATCCTCTTGGGTTAGCCATGGATGTCGCCGGCTACGCGCCGACTCCCTCCTTCTCCGCTTCACGCTCGGCAGCCTCACGCATGACGCGCTTGAGGTCCTTGGGGAAGATCTTGACGAACTTGGGTGCATAGGCATCCCAGTCGGCAAGGATGCGGTCCGCGACCTCGCTGCCGGTTATCTCCCGGTGCTTGCTTAGCATCGCCCTGACGTACTCCAGGTCCTCGGGCTCCTCGAAGGGCTCCACATCGACCATCTCGTGGTTGCACCGGACGTCGAAGTCGCCCTCTTCATCCAGGACGAATGCCAGCCCGCCGGACATGCCCGCGGCGAAGTTCCGCCCCGTGGGCCCGATGACAATGACCCGGCCGCCCGTCATGTACTCGCAGGCGTGATCGCCCACGCCCTCGACCACGGTCTCCACGCCGCTGTTCCGCACGCAGAACCGCTCGCCGGCGATCCCCCTGACGAAGGCTTCGCCCGAGGTGGCGCCATAGAAGGCGACGTTGCCGATGATGATGTTCTCCTCGGCCACGAGCTTCGAGGCCTTGGGCGGGAACACCGCGAGCTTGGCGCCCGAGAGGCCCTTGCCGAAGTAGTCGTTGGCATCGCCCTCCAGATGGAAGGTCATGCCCCGGGGACAGAAGGCCGCGAAGCTCTGGCCGGCGCTCCCGTGGAAATGGATGTGGATCGTATCGTCGGGCAGACCCGCCCCACCCCACTTCTTGGTTAGCGCGCTGCCGGTGATGGTTCCCGCCGTGCGGTCGGTGTTGTGGATTTCCAGCTCGGCGCGGACCTTGTCGCCCTTCTCGAGGGCGGGCTTGCACACATCCATCAGGACACGCATGTCGTACGACTGAGGGATGTTATGGTCCTGGGGCACGATGCACCGCCGGGCGATCTCGGCCGGCGCGGCGGGAGGCGTGAGGATGGGCGTTAGGTCCAGCCCGCGAGCCTTGGCGTGGTCCACGGCGTCGGACATCTCCAGCAGATCGCAGCGGCCGATCATCTCATCCACGGTGCGGAAGCCCAGCTCGGCCATGATCTCCCGCATCTCCTCGGCCACGAACATCATGTAGTTGACCACATGCTCGGGCTTGCCCGTGAACTTCTTGCGCAGCTCGGGGTTCTGGGTGGCGATGCCCACGCTGCAAGTATCGAGGTGGCACTTGCGGAGCATCAGGCAGCCCTCGACGACCAGGGGCGCGGTGGAGAAGCCGTACTCCTCGGCGCCCAGGAGGGCGGCGACGACCACGTCCCGGCCCGTCTTGAGCTGGCCATCGGTCTCGACCACGATGCGGCCCCGGAGGTCGTTGAGGACCAGGGTCTGCTGGGTCTCGGCCAGGCCAAGCTCCCAGGGCAGACCCGCGTGCTTGATGGAGCTGATGGGGCTAGCACCCGTGCCGCCGTCGTACCCCGAGATCAGGACCACATCGGCGTGGCCCTTGCTGACCCCCGCGGCGACGGTCCCGACGCCGACTTCGGCCACGAGCTTCACGTTGACCCTGGCATCGATGTTCGAGCACTTGAGGTCATAGATGAGCTGGGCCAGGTCCTCGATGCTGTAGATGTCGTGGTGGGGCGGCGGGGAGATGAGTCCGACGCCGGGGGTGGAGTGCCGGACCTTGGCGATCCACTCCCATACCTTGTGCCCGGGGAGCTGACCGCCTTCTCCGGGCTTGGCGCCCTGAGCCATCTTGATCTGGAGCTCCTTGGCGCTGCATAGGTACTCGCTAGTAACGCCGAATCTTCCCGATGCCGCCTGCTTGATGGCGCTGCACGCGGAATCGCCGTTGGGCAGGGGCTTGAACCGCTCGGGGTCCTCGCCGCCCTCGCCGCTGTTGGACTTGCCGCCGATGCGGTTCATGGCGATGGCCAGGCACTCGTGGGCTTCCTTGGAGATGGAGCCGAAGGACATGGCGCCCGTCTTGAACCGCTTGGCGATCTCGCCGGCGGGCTCGACCTCGTCGATGGGCACGGGCTCCCGCTCGCCGAGCTTCATGCGCATGAGGCCCCGGAGGGTGCAGAGCCGTATGGCCTGGTCGTTGATGAGGGAGGCGTACTCCTTGTAGGTCTCCCAGTCGTTGTTTCGGGTGGCGTACTGGAGCTTGGCGATGGCCTCGGGTGACAGCAGATGTCGCTCGCCATCCCTGAGCCACTGGTACAGCCCACCCGTGGGCAGCACATCATCGCCGGGCAGGCGCCGGCCGAAGCCCCTCCGGTGGCGGCGCTTGGCATCCTCGGCGAGCACGTCGATGCCCACGCCCTGGATTCGCGAGGCGGTCCAGGTGAAGTACCGGTCGATGACGCTGGAGTTCAGGCCTACGGCCTCGTAGATCTGTGCGCCGCGGTAGCTGGCCAGGGTCGAGATGCCCATCTTGGACATGATCTTCAGGAGACCCTTGCCCGAGGCGACGACATACCTCTGCTGGGCCTCGCGATGGGTGACGTCGCCCAGGTGGCCCTCGTCGACGAGCTGGTTGACGGTGGCCATGGCCAGATACGGACTGATGGCCGCGGCGCCGTAGCCGATGAGCAGGCCATAGTGGTGCACTTCCCGGGGCTCACCCGACTCCACAACCAGGCCGACCCGCGTCCGGGTGCCCTCGCGGATCAGGTGATGGTGAACGCCCGCGCAGGCCAGGAGCGCGGGGATGGGCATGTGGCTCTCATCCACGCCACGGTCGGACAGGATGAGTATGGTGGCCCCATCGGCGATGGCCTGGGAGGCCTCCTCGAACAGGGCCTCCATGGCGGCGGTCAGGCCCTGGCCGTCACACCCCGGCTCGACCAGGGTCGAGAGGGTGGCCGCCTTGAGGCCCGGCTGGTCCAGGCTTCGGATCCGGTCCAGCTCTTCATCGGTCAGGATGGGCTGGTCGGCCACGAGCTGCCGGCAATGGAGCGGCGTCTCCTGGAACAGGTCCTGCTCGGAGCCGAGGGTGGTGCGAAGGGAGGTGACCAGCTCCTCGCGGATAGCGTCGAGCGGGGGGTTGGTCACCTGAGCGAAGAGCTGCTTGAAGTAATCGTAGAGGAGCCGAGGCTGGTCGGAGAGGACGGCCAGCGGGGTGTCATCACCCATAGCGCCGATGGGCTCCTTGGCGTTGAGGACCATAGGCTCGATGAGGACGCGCAGGTCCTCGTTGCTGTAGCCGAAGGCTCGCTGGAGGTCCAGGCGGTCGTCGCCCTCGATGGCGGGTGGCGCCGACCCCTCGGGCAGCTCCTCGAGCCGGACCAGGTTCTCGGAGACCCACTGGCCGTAGGGCTGCTGGGTGCAGAGTCGCTTCTTCAGCTCTTCATCGCCCACAATGCGCCCATCGCCGATGTCCACCAGCAGCATGCGGCCGGGCTGGAGGCGGCCCTTGTAGGCGACCTTCTCGGGCGGCACTTCAAGGGTCCCCACCTCGGAGCCCATGATGACCACATCGTCATCGGTAACCACGTACCGGGCGGGCCGAAGGCCGTTGCGGTCGAGAACGGCGCCGATCTGCCGGCCATCGGTGAAGGCGATGAGGGCGGGGCCGTCCCACGGCTCCATGAGCGACAGATGGTACTCGTAGAAGTCCTTCTTGTACTGGGGCATGGTCTGGTGATGCTCCCATGCCTCGGGGATCATCATCATGACCGAGTGAGCCATGGGCCGGCCCGTCTGGACGAGGAGCTCCATGGCCTGATCGAAGGCGGCGGAGTCGCTGCTGCCCTCGCGGATGATCGGCCGCAGATGCTCTATGTCGTCGCCGAACAGCTCGCTCTCGAAGAGCCGCTCCCGGGCCTTCATCCAGTTCGCGTTGCCTCTCAGGGTGTTGATCTCGCCATTGTGGCAGAGGTAGCGGAAGGGGTGAGCCAGGTCCCAGCTAGGGAAGGTGTTGGTGCTGTACCGCTGATGGACGAGCACCACGGCGGTGTCCATGTCGCTATCGGCCAGGTCGGGGTAATAGACGGGCATCTGGGTGGCCAGGAGCTGGCCCTTGTAGCAGATGGTGCGGCACGAGAGGCTCGGGACGTAGAATGAGTTCTCCCGCTCCAGACCCATCTTGGTCACGGCGTTCTCGGCGATCTTGCGGACCACGTACAGCCGGCGCTCGAAGGCGTCGTCGTCCTCAGCGCGCTCGCCCCTCCCGATGAACACCTGGCGGGTGACGGGCTCCACGCTCTTGGCGCCCTCGCCGATGGGGGAATTGTCGGTGGGGACGTCCCGCCAACCCAGCAGGACCTGGCCCGCCTCCGAGACGGCGTGCTCCACCGCCTGGACGCACGCCTGGCGCTCCTTGTCATCGGTGGGCAGGAAGACCATGCCGACGCCGTAGTCGCCGGGATCCGGCAACTCGATGCCGAGTCCGGGGGCAACCCGGGCGAAGAAGCCATGGGGGATCTGGAGCAGCATCCCCGCGCCATCGCCGGTGTTGACCTCACTGCCCGCCGCGCCTCTGTGCTCAAGGCAGGTCAGGATCTGGATGCCGTCATCGATGAGGGCGTGGCTCTTGATGCCGCGCATGTTCGCGATGAAGCCCACCCCGCAGGCGTCGTGCTCGAACTCGGGGCGGTACAGGCCATGGGCCCTGGGTCTGCTGATATGGGGCATACGGAAACTCACTTCCTCGCCTCTTGCCTTGGCGCACCTGACGCTGCGCAGGGCTGCCCGGTTCTCGGCCCTGTGCTCGCGCCGCTACGTAGCTCCAGCCCGTAGGGTATTGGGGCGCTATGGTCCGGACGTGGCCTTGGCGCCCCGGGGTGCGATGCCGAAGGGCCGCCGAGTGAGCCAGAGATACCATAGGGGGCTCTGGGATGGCAACCCTCTTCCGGCAATGATTTGCCGGATGTTGATTCGCCCTGGTACGCGGTACTCCTCCACCGAAAGGGCGAATCCTGCGACGACGAAGGTATCGGGCGTTGCCGGGTGAAAATGGGGGCGCTGTGTCAGGTGTCTGGGGCTTAGCGGAGGTACGATGATGTTTTCCAGAGGCGTGGGAATCGTGGCACTGGCCGCGGCGCTGCTGCTCGCAACGGGCACGGCCGCATTGGCCGATGACGTGGAGGCGGCGAACGCGAGCGAAGGTACGAGCGCAAATCTCGAGAACCGGCTCGCCGAGCTGGACACAGCGCTGCAGGAGCTGGCCGAGCAGCAGGCGGAGCTGGAGCGCCAGCGGGAGGAGCTGGAGCAGCTCAAGGCGGAGATCGCCAGCTTGCGCGATGCCTCGGACGCACCGCCTCCCCCCTCGGAGCCCAGTGAAGACCGGTACAAGTACTTCGGCTACACCCAGCTCCAGACCGAGTGGCTCGAGCAGAACGCAGGCCAGGCTCAGCTAGTGGTCCGGCGCTTCTTCAACGTCTTCGACTACCAGTTCGATGACGAGACTAAGGGCCGTCTGCTGCTGAACACCACTCCCTCGGGCGTGGCACCCCTGGATGCCTGGGTGGAATCGACTCAGGGCGACATCTACGTGCGCGCGGGCCAGTTCATCCCACCGTCGGGCTTCGATCCGATGCGGTCGTCTTCGATCCGCCGCTCCCACGAGTACGCCACGGCGTGGGCCCGGCTCTTCCCAGGCATCTACGACCTGGGCGTGATGGTCGCGAACCGGCCCCGGGACCACGAAGCGGGCAAGGTCCTGCTAGCCGTGCATAACGGCGCGGGCCCCAACCGGCCGGACAATGACAACGTCAAGGACGTTGTGATCCACTACACCCAGCCGATCAACGACGGCAAGGGACGCTTCCATCTCACCAAGGCCTTCGGCCAGACCACCGTCGTGCCCCAGGGCGGGGCGGCCGTCAGTAACCCCAAGGACCTGTGGGCGGCGGGCTTCGGGTATTCCAGCGGGCACTGGGAGGCCCAGGTCGAGGCCATCACCGGCCGAGCCTACGGCAGTCAGGTTCTCGGCGGATACGTGGAGGGCGCCTACATCACGGGTAAGCACGTCTTCTTCGGCCGCTACGACTACTACAACCCCAACACGGCCACCCAGGCCCGGCTGGTCGCCGGCCCGCGCCTCGGTTACGAATACCACCTGGGCGACCGTAGCAAGCTAAGCCTGGAGTACTCCTCGATCCAGGATGCGGCGACCGCGGGCGGCGATGGCCGCTGGGCGATCCGCTGGCAGGCCAAGTGGTAACGGTCCCGTCCCCCTTCCACCGAAGCGGACTATAGGGGGTTCCCGCAGAAGCTCCCGTCGGCCCTAGGGCCAAAGCTCCTCCGGGAACTCCCAGGTTGCCTCGTCACCGTTGTGCTCGATAGTGATCGTGAAGGGGGGCTCGGCGGTGACCTCCACCGACCACCAGTTGCCGTCAACGGTAGCCTCAGTCGTCTCGTCGCCGGCCTCGATGGTAACCGATGAGCCGGGCCGAGCGTCGCCCTGGAGCACATCGGTATCCCCGGCCAGGAAGGCGGCCGCGTTGGATACCGAGCCGAAGGGCTCTCCGCCCTGGATGGCGACCATGTAATCGGTCATGGCGTCGATCTCCTGCTCCGAGGCGTCGAGGGCGGCCGTCTGGAGCATCATCTCCTTGGTGATCTCGTGCAGCTCCTCGCGGGTGCTGTGCCGAAACTCGCCCTCGTCGCCCGCCAGCAGGTGCTCGCCCTCGGGTCCATGGCACCGGGCGCAGAACCGGCTGTAGGTGTCGACGGGCGCCAGGGCGATGTCGGTCGTCTCGACCCGGGCGCCGGCGCTGGTCGCCGCCGAGCGGAGTCCGGAGCCCTGGCCCCCGCCTACGTACCGGAGCCTGTAGACCCGGTTCCCCCAGTCCTCGCTGATCAGGAGCGAGCCGTCGGGCTCCATGACCACATCGACGGGCCGTCCGTAGACCTCGCCATCGTCACCGACGAACTTGGCATAGACCTGCTCGCCCCATGGGTGTCCGTCCTCGAAGTAGACCCGGCTCACGCAGTAGCCCGAGCGCACGCTTCGGTTCCATGAGCCATGGTAGGCGACGAAAGCATCGCCGTACGCGCCCGGGAACTGGTCGCCGGTGTAGAACTCCATGGCATTGGGCGCCCAGTGGGCGCCGGTGGGCCACTCGGGCGGGATGGTGGCATCGGCAAGCTCCACGATGTCCTCGCGATCCATGTACTCGTACCGCGGCAGCTTGCTGCCCACGACGAAGGGGTGCCCATAGAAGCCGCCGTCCACATAGTGGTTCATCTCGTCCGGTGGGTTCAGGTCGGTGATGGGCTGCAGCTCGGGCCGGCCCTCCACGCCCCGCCGCTCCATGACGCCGCCGAACCAGTCGCTGCCATGATCCATGCCCCAGATCTCACTCGTCCCCGGCCTGACGACCAGCTTCTCGGTGTTGCGGATACC
>WJIW01000084.1 GCA_014730065.1 Armatimonadia bacterium
GCGACGCCCATCGCAGCGGCCCAGCTTTCGATCGTATCGTGAACCGGTTGCTTGATCCCGTACGACCTGTTGCGGATGCGCAGCTCACCACCCTCGATGGGGTTGAGTGGATCCTGGGCTCCCGTGATGTAGAGAAGCGGGATAGGCTGCACGATCGGCTGGTCGCTCAGCCAATCACACCCGGCGACGGGAGCGATGGAGGCAAGCAACCCAGGGCAGTCCCGGGCCAGCCGGAAGACCATCGACGCGCCGTTGCTGAAGCCCGTGGCGTGGATGCGGTCATCATCCATCGGGAACCGGCGTCCCACGTCCTCAAGCACACGCACGATCAAGGCAACGTCATCGACGCCACGCTCCACAGCCCCCAGGGTCGGACGCGGCGAGCCATCGTTCCACGTCTGCTGGTTCGCCAGGAAGCTCGCGGGCTCCTCAGGCCTCTCTCGCGTACCTTCGGGAAACACGGCGATGAAGCCGTGGGCCTCCGCCGCAGCCGGCCAGCGTGTTTCGTACATGGCTGCCCGGGCGTTGCCCCCGCCTCCATGGAGCATCATCACTATGGGGTACCCCGGAACGGGTGACGGGGACTTAGGCACATAGGCGAGGTACGTCCGGGAACGCTCATCGTGCCAGAGACTTACCGAATGCATGCCCGCGACCGCCAGTGGGGTGTCGCCGGGCTGATCGAAGGCCTGCCAGTAGAGCCCAAAGCCCAGAGCACGAAGCACGGCGATGGGCTCATGCCCGAGGTCGGGCAATGAGGAGTAACAGTGAGGGATGCCTAGAGTCGCCAGGTGCTCGGAGAACTGGGCCGTGGCGCGCTGCATGTCATCACGTGTGCCGAGAACCACCCGGATGCGCGAGCCCTTCCGTAGCACCTGGGCTTTCCGCTCCGCCCACGTCCACGGACTCCGCTCCCGGAAGGCCGCCTGATCGCCGCCGTACACCGACTCGAGGATCCGGGTTCGGGTCTCCACGCTCGTTCGGAGGTCTTTGCCTGGCGCCGATTCCAGCTCCGCGGTCAGGGGGCCGCCCGCCAGGATCGAGACGGTCGCGAAGATATCGGGGTATTTGAAGCCCAGACGCGCTGCTCCGTGGCCACCCATGCTGAACCCCTCGATGAGCCGACCCTCTCGGCTGGCGATGGTCCTGTAGCCGGCGTCAACCATGGGGATGATCTCGTCCATCAGAATCGTCTCCACCGGCGTCGAGCCATCGACGGAATCGCACCACATACCCTCGGCCAAGCCGTTGGGGAACACGATAACAGCCGGGGGCATCTCCCCATCGGCCATCGCGGCCCCGAAGTACCGAACCAAAGGCCTCAGGCCGGCCACTCCGCCGCCATGGCCATGCAGCCAATAGAGTACGGGTAACCTCGTATCGGGCGAACCCGCGTAGACAGGCGGCGTGTAGACGTGGAAGCTCACCGGACAGCCTGCGGCCTCGCTCTCGTACACCGTCTGGCGCAGACCAGGCATGGACACCGCCTCCGTTACCCACTCGGCCCCTGCCGGCTGGGCATCGGCGGGGATGCCGGACAGGCCGAAGGTCAGCGCCACCCAAACAACTACGGCACCACTGGGGGACTCCATCATGGAACCGGGGCTCCTCTCGACAAGACGCCGGTCACTACTGGATTTGACCCGCCCCGCCTCGTAGGGTTCACTCCGGCCTCGCCCGGCCTGGCCGTGTGGGGTTCCACAAATCCCACCAATGTCCTATGCTCCGTGCGGCGACGATCGCGGCGTGGCGTACGGCGCCCGCGCGAGGTTGGGGCTGTCAATGAAGCTCGCTCACTGGCTCATCGGCCTAGTCCTGTCAACGGCTCTCATCTGGACCACATCGCTGCGCTACACCGATGGCGTGGAGGTGCTTGAGCGGGACGACGCCTTGGGCCGATACATGAACGCCCCGGGCATCCACAGGGAGCGGGCCGAGGGCTGGGCCGACACCCACTTCGGCGCCCACGGCATCCCAGGCGTCCCCGACATCGCCGCCATCGATCGGCCCAAGGTCATCTTCTGGGGCGACTCCTTCGTCGAGGGCCTGGGGGTCGCCGACGAAGCCAAGATGCCCGCCGCCCTCACCGAGCTAGTGGCCCAGGGCGGCTCCCCATCGGTCTTTGCCTTCGGCATCGGCCGGGCGGGCTGGGATGTGGCCGACTACTACTTCCTGATCCCCGAGGGCGAAGACCTCAGCCCTCCCGTTGCCGCGCATATCATCGTGCTGGGCACCATGCAGGATGTCTATCCCGTGGAGCTGCGGGCCGACCAGGACGTAGGCGCCACTTTCGCCCTGGATCCCGCGCCGATCCTCCGCGAGCTGTCAGCTCGTCCTAACATGGCCGGAGACCCGTCGGGCCCCGCCCTTCTGGAGCTAGGATGGAAGCCGCCGGGGCTGGAGGCGCGTGAGACCGCCCGGGCCACCCGGACCGAGTTCCTGCTACAGATCTACCTGGGCGCCAAGGAGGACGAGTGGGGCGACCTGCGGTTCCAGCCCGGTCCCGTTCCCGATCGACGCAAGAAGGAGCCGGTGCTGGAGCCTACAGGCGAGCTGCTTCGGGCATGGGACTTCCTGCTACCGGCCCTGGCGGCACGCACCCGGGTTCCGCTGTACTTCGTCTACCTGCCCGACGCTCCCGCACTGGCTGACGGGTCGGTGCGCATGGTGGGCACCGAGGACGCCGTCGCC
>WJIW01000085.1 GCA_014730065.1 Armatimonadia bacterium
ATACGGCCCTCGGCCCGAAGGCCTGGCCCCCACCGGCGATGATGAGGATTCTCTGCCCGCAGAGCCGGAGCAGGTGGCGCCCGCCGATGTCGAGGAGCCGCTGCCCGCCCAGCCGGAGCATACCGCGGGCGGAGATCTGAAGCCTCCCACGGGGGATGAGAGCGCTACTCCAGGTGATGATGGGGATGGCCAGTCGGCATCCTCAGCCGAGCCGCAAGACGCCGAGAGCACGTCGGACGAAGCGCCCGCTGAACCGTAGGCCGGGCGGCAGAGCGAGACGACCCCTAGGATGGGTGCGCGATGCGTGTCCTCCAGGGTGCCAGGACGGTGCTTATGGCCATCCGGTCCTGTGTGGTCTGCAAGGGAAGGTATGATCGCCGGGTGATGATTGCCCTCGAGACAGAGTGCGCCCCTCGAACGGGGCGCCATGATGAGATGACCCGCCGCAATGGGAGAGGTCGCCGTGCGTACGTATGCGATCGCTCCGAATGCGCGGAGTCTGAGGAGTTAGCGAGACGCGCACGTCATGCCCTGGGAGCCGCAGCTCCTGCCAGCGGTCTCGTTATGACAAGACACGACAGGACCCGAGCGGAAGGCACCGGGGGTGATCACCTTGGGTGAGAAAGTACGCGTACACGAACTAGCGAGAGAGATGGGCATCACGAGCAAACGGGTGATGGAGGTACTGGAGGTCCTTGGCCAGCCCGTCAAGAGTCACTCCAGCACGCTTCCGGAGACTGTAGCTCAGAGCGTTCGCGAGAAGCTGCGCAATACCCGGGCGGGCTCGGGCCTTATCACGGCGCCGTCCCAGAG
Source organism: Armatimonadia bacterium (assembly GCA_014730065.1). Taxonomy (GTDB): domain Bacteria; phylum Armatimonadota; class Zipacnadia; order UBA1398; family UBA1398; genus UBA1398. The sequence goes on from WJIW01000085.1 coordinate 814, forward strand.
CCCGGGCCGGCCCGCCAGAGGCGGCGCGCGGGGCGGACGACTGTCCCAGATGGTCCGGAAGCGGGAGCAGGCGAAGACCGAAGAGCCCACCCCCACCCCGCCACCGCCCGAGCCAGGCAGAGCGACCATTCGCAAGGCCAGTGACGCCGAGCGCGCACGGGTTCGCGGAGCTCGCGTGGTTCCCGGGCACGCCGCGGAGACGGCCACGGAGGAAGCTGCCACGACCGAAGTGGCCGCACCTGAGGCCGCCGACGAGGTCGCTCCCCAGGTCGAGGAGCCGGTCACCGAGGGGGCCGAGCCCGAGGCCGAAACCGAATCCAAGGAGACCGGCCCGGTCCACATCGCTCCCGTCGAAGTCGTTGCCTCCCACACGACCGAGGTCGTGCCGGGCGAGGTCGAGGAGCCTCCGGTCGAACAGGCCCCGGAGCCCGAGATCCCCGAGCCAGCCGAGGAGCCGGAGAACGAAGAGCCGGCCCCCGCACCCCAGGAGATCGAGGCCGAGGAGAAGGCACGGGAGCAGCGCCGCGAGCAGGAGCGCGAGCGCCGCGAGGCTCGAGCCGCTCGGAAGGCCAAGGAGCGCGAGAAGCGCGAGCGCGAGCGGGAGAAGGATCGAGAGAAGCGGCGCCGACAGGAGCAGCGCAAGCGCAATGTGGCCGTCGGCACCGTCGTCAAGATCCCCGATCCCGTGTCCGTCCGCGGACTGGCCGACGCCCTCCAGCTCGATACATCCGACATCCTGAGGGAGCTGCTAGTGCGCGGCGCGCCGTCCAACATCAACGCAACCATCGCGGGCGATACCGCTTCGGCCATCGCCGCCGATCTGGGCATCCAGGTGGAGATCGTCCATGAGGAGATCTCCTTCGAGACGGCGGCCCAAGCGGTGGAGAGCCGCAAGCGCAAGGCCAAGGGCGGCAAGAAGGAGGCCAAGATCAAGACGGTCTCCCGGCCGCCGGTCGTCACTGTGCTGGGTCACGTCGACCACGGCAAGACCCTGCTCCTGGACTCGATCCGCCAGACCAGTGTGGTCGAGGGCGAGTCGGGCGGGATCACGCAGCACATCGGCGCCTCGGAGATCACCCACAACGACCGTCCCATCGTCTTCCTGGATACGCCCGGCCACGAGGCCTTCTCGGCCATGCGTGCGCGAGGCGCCCAGGTGACGGATATCGCCATCCTAGTTGTCGCGGCCAACGATGGCATCATGCCCCAGACCGTGGAGGCCATTAACCACGCCAAGGCGGCGGAGGTACCGATCATTGTCGCCGTTAACAAGGTCGACTTGCCGGACGCCAACCCCGACCGCGTGCTCCAGCAGCTCACGGAGCACGATCTGCTCCCCGAGACTTGGGGGGGCGACACGGTTACCGTGAACGTGTCCGCACTCAAGAAGGAAGGCCTGGAGGACCTGCTCGAGATGGTCCTCCTCGTCGCCGACGTCCAGGAGCTCACCGCCGAGGTGGGCGGGGACGTCAAGGCCGTGGTCATCGAAGCCGAGCGCGACTCCTCCCGAGGCCCCGTGGCTACAGTCATCGTGCGGGAGGGCGTGCTGAAGACCGGCGACTCGGTCGTCTGCGGTCAATGGTCGGGCAAGGTCCGCGCCCTAATCAGCCCGGGCGGCAAGAAGGTCAAGAAGGTCGAGCCGGGGTACGCCTGCGAGATCTGGGGCCTGGACGATGTCCCCGAAGCCGGCGAAGAGCTACGCGTCGTGGAGAACCAGAAAGTCGCCAAGCAGATCGCCAAGGAGCTCCAGGAGGCCGCACGCAAGCGGGCCAGTGCCAGTGCCGCGCCCTCCTCGGTGGCGGCGCTCATGGAGCAGATCCAGGCCGGAGCCGTCACCGACGTGAATGTGGTCCTCAAGGCCGACGTCCACGGCTCCCTGGAAGCCATCACCCAGGCAATGGAGAAGCTGGACCATCGCGAGGTCAAGATCAAGGTCGCCCACTCCGGTGTGGGCAGTGTGTCCGAATCCGACGTGAATCTGGCGTCGGCGGCCCGGGCTCTGATCATCGCCTTCCAGGTTGGCAGCGAGCCCGGCGTGGACCCCTTGGCCCGTGAGGAGAAGGTGGAGATCCGCGAGTACTCTGTGATCTACGAGATCATCGAGGACATGAAGGACCTCATGGTCGGCAAGCTCAAGCCCGTGTTCAAGGAGGAGATCCTTGGTCACGCCGAGGTCCGCGCGGTCTTCAAAATCAGCCGCACCGGCGTCGTCGCCGGATGTGCCGTTACCGATGGCCAGATGCGCCGAGGCGAGGGCATCCGCGTCTTCCGGGAGGACGAGCTGCTTTACGAGGGCAAGCTGAACTCCCTGCGGCATGTGAAGGATGACGTCTCCCAGGTCGAGGGCGGCCGCGAATGCGGTATCTCCCTTGACGACTGGAACGGCTTCGCCGAGGGCGACATCATCGAATGCTACACCATGCGCCAGCTCCA
>WJIW01000086.1 GCA_014730065.1 Armatimonadia bacterium
CGTCACCACTTGTAGAACTCGGTGATGATCCGCCACTGCACCCAGCGGGAATCCAGCTCACCCTTCTGGAGTGGGGGCCGGGGCGTGACGTCGATGTCGCCGGGGTACGAGCCATCGTGCTCCAGGACCGTTTGGCCCGTGCGGTCGTAGAACTGATAGAGCTTCCGGAAGTAGTCCTGGCCCCACTCGCTCGTGAGGGCGGGACAGCTCCCGTGGGTGGGGCTCTGGCCTTGTGGGGACACGATGTCGTTGCCGCCACCGATGCTCCGGCTGGAGAGCAGCGAGTACCCGCCCAGGTCGATGCCCCTGGCCTGGGCGTGCTCGGCGTACCCGGCCATCTTCTCCAGATACTCCGGTGACTCGTTCTCGATGTCGAACCCGCTGCCAAAGGTCATGATGACCATCTCGAACCCGACGTCGGCGCACTGGTCGATGGCAGCCTTGACCGACTCCTCGTCGGCGTGGCGCACATGCATCATCAGCGGGTTCTCGGTCGTCCATGGCGCGATGATGCGGTACATGCGGCGTATGGACAGCCCCTGCCGCTCTCGCTCGTAGCTGTCGTGGGGCAACACAAAAGCCCGGCAGCTCTCGAAGGTCTCGCCGGGCGCCACGTCCTGCTCGGGGCCCACGTCGGGACTGACCTCCAGGAGGCAGGGGGTGGTCCTCAGGTAAGCCACCTGGGTCTGGTAGTCGGGATCACTCCGCCAATGGACCACATGGCGCGACGATGACGCCACATCGAAGCCGCCGAAGGCGTAGTCCGTCTCCACGTGGATGTTGGGTGGTGGGAAGTAAGCGCCCCGGTCCTCGACCCGGGATTGGTACTCGACGGCGGCGAGGATCTCCGAGGTGAAGCCGTTGACCGTCACCACCGCGTCCCCGCCGTTGGTGACGGTGAGCCACTTGCTGTATGCGGGCAGGCCGTCGTAGAGGATGTAGTGGACCGATACTCGGGCCGCCGCCAGCTCCGGGCGCACGCCCTCTGGCATGCGGAAGTCCAGCCTCAGATGAACTCCCTCGGGCGGCCACGGTAGCGACTCGTCGTGATGCCGGACCCGGCCCCACGGCAGCCGCGCCGTAGGCTCTGAGACCGCCACGCCCGCGAGAGCCATGGCAGAGGGGTCGGCCGTCAGGTCATCGAGCCAGCCGGGATCGAGGTAGGCGTAGTTGGGTTGTCCCAGCAGCCCGCCCACATCGAAGGAAACGCCGTCGATCTCAACCCTGGCCTCGGGCTTGACTCCGCGGATGACCGACTCGCCGGTGACCAGGTTGTCCAGCGCAACGGTCGTGGCATTGGGCGATACCCGGAAGGCCCTTCGGATCAGGCCGTTGGCCAGGACGATCTCATCGGGATGAGAGCCTCGGAACACCCCGGCCTTGTAAGGAGTGGGGTCGAGGAGCCAGTCGGATCGGTCCATCCGGGCCCAACTCGGCTCGGGCGGCAGGCTCACCGGCCCTTGCGCGAGGGTGCCCGCTCCACAGACCAGCAGCCCGCCGGCGATGAACGCAAACCGTCCCATGGCCTTCACCTCTCCTTAGCCAGGGACAGTATCGTACGCACGAGCGGCCGGGGCAAGCCCGGCCGCTCCCGTCGATCTCAGCTTGTAGACGTCTCTAGTCGATGTCGAAGTTGATGACCTCAGCGTCGGAGTCGTATGTCGCCTTGCCCGATAGCTTCTCCGCCAGAACCTTGTAGGCGGCGGTGGGCTGGTCGTTCTTGAGGTACGCGTTCTTGGGGCCCTCGCCGATGGTCAGGGCGGTGCACTTGTCGCCATAGCACAGGGTGATGCGGCCCGCGTCCTTGTCGTACTCATAATCCACATCGGCCGCCTTGCAGACGGGCTCGATCTGGACGAACTTGGTGCTGTGGCGGGTGAAGGGCGCCACCTTGTTGCGCACAGTCTTGCCGTTGACTTTGACAGTGACGGCCGCGGCCATGGCCGCACCGATCAGCGAGAATGCCACCAGCGCCACGAAGCCGATCTTCAATGCCCTATTCATGTACGATCACTCCCCATTGCTTCACACGTCTATGACGCCTCCGGCGCCCTCGAGTTCCGCAAAATAGTCGATTCCCCGCGGGAAGGGCCCATCGAGCCCCACCGCGAAACCCCCGTCCGCTGGCCGGCAACCCATTGCCGACCCGCCCACTATGGGCGCGGGGTCCACCTCCGCGCTCGCTCCGGAGGCTCTACATGCATCAGTGTAACATACCCCGTGCCCTCGTGGCCGTGGCCCTGCTCGGCTTCGGCGCATGGGCCCAGGACATCGATTCCAGCGGAATCAGTCTGCCCACCGAACCCGCTCTGACGCCATCGGGCGACCGGATCGTCTTCACCTACCAAGGCGACCTCTGGTCCGCTCCCGTCGACGATCCCTCGGCGATTCGCCTCACGGTCCACGACGCGTACGACCACGCGGCGGTGTTCTCGCCCGATGGCGAGACCCTGTACTTCATGTCTAACCGGTTCGGAAATGACGACATCTGGGCCATGCCCGCTGAAGGGGGCGACATCCGGAGGCTCACCTACTCCACGAACACCGACCAGCTCACCGGCACCAACCCCGCCGGCTCGGAGCTGTACTTCCTGGCGACTCGGGTCGTGGAGCCCGACCCCGGCCGGTATCTGTGGGCCATTCCCACGGGCGGCGGCGCGGCCCGGCCCCTCATGGGGGTTCATGCCCGCGCGGCGGCGGTCTCACCCGATGGTACCCGCATCGTGTACGCCCGCCGGTACGCCTCCCTGAGCCGCAAGCACTACCGTAGCTCGGCGACAGCGGACCTCTGGCTGTACGACGGGCCCGCCGGGGAGCACCACCGGCTGACCGACCACGATGGTCAGGACAGCTTCCCGCTGTGGGATCCCAAGGGCAATGGCGTTTACTTCGTCTCCGATGTCGACGGCACGTTCAACCTCTGGCGAATGGACCTGGACACCGATGAGCGGATCCAGGTGACCCACTTCGAAGACGATGGCGTCCGCAACCCGTGCATCGCCGCCTCGGGCGACTTGCTGGCCTTCGAGCGCGGCACGGCGCTGTACGTGCTCGAGCCCGGCTCCGAGCCCCGTCGGCTGGAGATCCACGCCCCCGGCGACGTTCGGGCCGATCCCGAGGAGATCCTGACCGTCACCGGCGATGCGGGGGGCTTCGCCCTGTCGCCCGACGAGAAGCAGGTCGCTATGATCGTCCGCGAGGACGTCGGTGTCATGAAGATCGATGGCGGCGATATGAACAACCTCACCGATGACGCCGCAGCGCAGTATTCGGTGGCCTGGCCCAAGGACTCGGAATGGGTCTACTACATCGGCAACGACCGCGGACGCATGGACATCTACCGCGCGAAGGCGGCCGAGGGTGAGCCCAACCTGAGCCGGGCCCTGGAGCTTCAGGTGGAGCAGGTCACGGACACCCCCGAGCCCGAGCTGGAGCTCATCCCCTCGCCCGATGGCAGCAAGCTCGCCTATGTGCGCACCCGGGGCGACCTCATCATCCGGGACCTGGAGTCGGGCGAGGAGCACACCCTTCTGGAGGGCTGGGCCCACCCGTCCGTGGAGTGGTCGCCCGATGGCCGCTGGATCGCGTACTCCCGGGCCGATGACGAGTACAACTCCGATGTGTGGATCATCCCCGCCGACGGCAGCGCCGATCCGGTGAACGTCTCCATGGACCCCGCCGACGATGGCGCGCCCCACTGGTCGCCCGATGGAACCATGCTCGCCTTCCACTCCTACCGCGGGGATGACGACTGGGACATCTATATGGTGTACCTGACCGAGGAGGCCGAGCTGGCCGCCGATCGGGAGGCCGCCGATGATGTGGACGAGCTTCCCGACGAGGTGGACCTTCAGGACGAGCCCGCGGGCGAGGAGCCCGAGGATGAGGAAGCTCCCGATGAAACCGAAGGCGAGGGCGAAGACGAGGAGGAGCTGGTCGTCGAGATCGACTTCGATGACATCCACATGCGCCTCCGCCGCATCGCCAGCTCCTCGGCAAGCGAGATGTACCCCCGGTTCTCCCCCGACAGCGAGACCATCGCGTACCGCTACTCGTGGGATTCCGATCGCGGCCTGTGGACCATGAGCCCCCGGGGTGAGGACAAGTCGGAGATCACTTCGGGCTTCGTCTCCAACTACACCTGGGACGAGAAGGGCCAGGGGCTGTACTACCTCTCGGGCGGCCGGCTCAGCTATGTGCGCACAAGTGGCGGCAGCTCGGCCAAGGGCCACCGCATGACGATCCATCGCGATGCCCGGGCCGAGCGGCTCCAGGTCTTCGAGGAGGCTTGGGAGGTCATGGGCCGCCAGTACTACGATCCGGGCATGCATGGCGTGGACTGGGAGGCCATGCGTGAGAAGTACCGCGCCGCCGCCGTGGAAGCGTCCGATCGGCGGGAGTTCGGCACCATCATGAACCTACTCCTGGGAGAGCTGAACTCCAGTCACATGGGCTTCTATGCCTCGGGCCCATCGCTCCAAAGCTACAACAGCGGATGGCTCGGGCTGCGGTACGACGAGGCCCACCCCGGGCCCGGCCTCAAGGTGGACTGGGTCCTGCCCGACGGCCCCTGCGATGAGGACGATGTGGACATCGTCGCCGGCGACGTGCTGCTGTCCATCGATGGCCATGAGCTAGACGACGAAGTTTCGCGCTGGCTCCCGCTCCAGAACCGAGTCGGGGACCGGGTCCTGGTTCTGCGGCAGCGGGGCGAGGGTGACGACGCCAAGGTCGATGAGATCATCGTCCGGCCCGTGAGCTGGGGAGCCATCAGGGGGCTGTGCTACGACGCCCTGATCGTGCAGCGGCGCGAGCTGGTGGAGGAGTACTCCGGCGGCAGGCTCGCGTACATTCACGTCCCCGGCATGAGCATGACCTCCGTCGAGGCCTTCGAGCGCGACCTATACGCCGAGGGCTACGGCAAGGACGGCTTGATCATCGATGTGCGAGACAACGGCGGCGGCAGTACGGCCGATCATCTCCTCGCCATGCTCGCCATCGAGCCCCACGCCCAGACCCGGGCTCGGGGCGGGGGACCGGGCTATCCCCAGTCGCGCCGGCCATCCTACATCTGGAGCAAGCCCATCGTGCTGCTTATCAACCAGAACAGCTTCTCCAATGCCGAGATCTTCGCTCACGCCGTGAAGACCCTGGGTCTGGGCAAGCTGGTCGGCGTGCCCACCGCTGGCGGCGTGATCTCCACGGGCAGCGTGCGGTTCGTGGATGGCTCGTCCATGCGGATGCCCGGTCGCGGCTGGTTCATCGGCGATACGGGCGTGGACATGGAGGGCAACGGCGCCCAGCCCGACATCCACGTGGAGATCACGCCCGAGGACGAGGCCGCCGGCCGCGATCCCCAGCTCCGGACCGCCATCGACGTGCTCCTGGAGGAGCTTCCGGGCAGGTCGTAGAGCAGTGAATCTCCTCCGGAGCCAGATTGTGATAACCTAGGAGTCAACGAGCGTGGTATAGAGCCCGCTCGGTCTTCGGGGACTGTAGGATCCGCGAGATCAAGGCGATTACCACACCGGCTATGATGCGCCTGTCAGGCGCCGCACCATACGTCTCTCGGGCGGAGCGCTTCCTGCGCCGGCGCCCGAGCGGAGAGGGATCTCCCATTGCGACTAGCCACCAGAGCCACCCAGGTCACTCCATCAGCCACCATCGGCCTGACCCAGAAGGCCGCGGCGCTCAAAGCCGAAGGCGTTGACCTCATCGCCTTCACCGCGGGCGAGCCGGACTTCGACACTCCCGATGCCATCAAGTCCGCAGCCGTGGAAGCCATCAAGGCGGGCGATACCAAGTACGTGCCCAAGGGCGGCGCCGAACTCAAGAAGACCATCGCCGAGTGGACCAACAAGCAGCGCGGCACATCCTATGAAGCGGGCCAGGTGCTGGTGTCCTGTGGCGCCAAGCACTCCATCTCCAACGCCGCTCTCGCGCTCCTGGAGGAAGGCGACGAGGTCATCCTGCCCGCGCCGTATTGGCTCACCTATCCCGAGACGGTCAAGCTCGCCGGCGCCGTTCCCGTCGCCGTCGACGCCAGCCCCAGCCAAGGGTTCGTCCCCGATCCCGACGACATCCGCAAGGCGATTACTCCCAAGACCCGCATGATCGTCCTGAACTCACCCTCCAATCCCACGGGCGCCGTCTACCCCGCCGAAGTCATCAAGGCCATCGCCGACATCGCCCGGGAGTCGGACCTGTGGGTGATGGCCGACGAGATCTACGACAAGCTCGTCTACGAGGGCTCGGAGTTCGTATCGATCCTCGATGCTGGCGAGGACATGGCCGAGCGCACGCTGCTCATCAATGGCGCCTCGAAGACCTATGCCATGACCGGCTGGCGTATCGGGTGGACCTTGGGCCCCACACCCGTCATCAAGGCCATGACCGCCATCCAGAGCCACCTCACGTCGAACCCGACGTCTTTCTGCCAGACCGCCACCCTCGCGTCCTTCGAGAACGTGGCTGCCGAGGTCGAGGAGATGCGCCAGGCCTTCGAGCGGCGCCGGGGCGTGATGATGGAGGCGATGAAGGCGCTGGACAAAGCCGTGACGCCGCTGCCCGGCGGTGCCTTCTATGTGTTCCCCGATGTGTCGGCCTACATTGCGAACAAGGGCTTCTCGGGCTCGGTGGAGATGGCCGAGTGGCTGCTGGAGAACGCCAAGGTGGTTGTGGTTCCGGGTGAGCCCTTCGGCAATGACGCCTGCATCCGGCTGTCCTTCGCCGTTTCCGACGAGAACATCGAGCGCGGGGTGGAGCGACTCGCCCAGGCCTTGGCCTAGGGCGCCGCGTCCCGCGAGAGCATTGGCACGCCGAATCTGGAAGGAGCTGGCGTAATGCCACAGGTACTAAAGGACCGAATCCACGAGAAACTCATGGCCAAGCGCGAGGAGATCAAAGCCTTCCTCGGCGACCATGGGGACAAGGTGATCCACGAGGTCACCCTTAAGCAGCCCTACGGCGGAATGCGCGGTATCCCCGCATTGGTCTGGGAGCCCTCGCTGCTGGACCCTAATGGGGGCATCCGCTTCCGGGGGTACACCATCCCCGAGCTGCAGCAGATGCTGCCCCATCATCCCCGCGGCTCCCAGCCCCTGCCCGAGGCGCTACTGTTCCTTCTTCTGACGGGCGATGTGCCCACCCAGGAAGAGGCCAAGGCGGTATGCGACCAGCTACTGGCCCGGAGCGAGCTACCGCAGCACACCGTGGAGACCATCAACTGCCTGCCCACGGACACCCACCCCATGACCCAGTTCTCCATCGGCATCCTGACCCTCCGGCAGAACTCCCAGTTCGCCAAGGCTTATATGGAGGGCATGGACAAGACGGACTTCTGGGCACCCACCTACGAGGACTCCATGGATCTGCTGGCCAAGCTCCCCGACCTGGCCTCCCTGATCTACCGCCGGACCTACGGCAAGCCCGAGCCCGACATGCCCGACCTGGACTACTGCTGGGCGGGCAAGTTCGCCTACCTGATGGGCTTCCCGAACTTCGAGTTCATCGAGCTGCTGCGCCTGTACATGGTCATCCATGCCGACCACGAGGGCGGCAACGTCAGCGCCCACACCTCGCAGGTAGTCGGCTCGGCCCTATCCGATCCCTACTACGCCCTCTCGGCCGGCATCAACGGCCTGGCGGGCCCCCTCCACGGCCTGGCCAACCAGATCTCCCTGAGGTTCGTCCTAGACATCAAGGAGAAGTTCGGCGGCGTCCCCAGCAAGCACGACCTGCGCGAGCTCCTGTGGGACACGCTTCACGGCGGCCAGGTCATCCCCGGCTACGGCCACGCCGTCCTGCGCCAGACCGATCCCCGGTACCGGGTTCAGCGCGAGTTCGCTCTGGAACATCTGCCCGAGGATGAGCTGTTCCAGATCGTGAGTCTGCTGTACGAGATCGCCCCCGATGTGCTCCGCGAGCATGGCAAAGCCAAGAACCCCTGGCCCAATGTGGACGCTCACTCGGGCTGCCTGTTGGTCCACTACGGCCTGGTGGAGCACGAGTTCTACACCGTTCTCTTCGGCGTCTCCCGGGCCATGGGAATCCTCACGGGCCTCATCTGGGCTCGGGGGCTTGGCTTCCCCATCGAGCGGCCTAAGTCGTTCACCACGGAGTTCGCCAAGGAGAACCTCGTCTAGAGCCCCAACATACCCACAAGCCGCTCGCCACCGGAGGTGGCGGGCGGCGCCCGAACCGCACGGTGAGATGGCTGATGGCATCCATGCCCCGAGCTATGGCGAGGCGAGCGACGCGCGCGGCCCTGCTGGCCCTAGCGCTCGCCCTCTGCATCCCGGCCCTGGCCGGCGAGCAGAAGGTGGAGTACCGCGTCAGCGTGGACCTGGCCCGGGCGCCCCTTGTCGATGTGGAGATGTCCCTGGAGGGGTTCGAGGACGAGCCCATCTACCTCAACATCCCCTTGGGGTATGCCTACAGCAACGTGGAATCCGACCATCTGGAGCACCTGGTGGCGGTGGATGAGAACGACGACCTCATCGAGCCGATCTACGTCGAGGACCGTATCTACGGCTGGGAGACGGCGCCCGACCGGGTCTACTACGCCATCCGCATGGATCACCGGCTGGAGGTCACCAACCAGGCCGGCAGTCCCAGGTCCCTATCCCTCACCTTCGAGCATCCCTACGTGGACGAGCGGCGGGCCTTCCTCATCGGTTCGGCTCTGTTCCTCATCCCCGACGTGTGGGATGCCGATGTGCGGGTGGAGTTCCAGGTGCCTCGGGGCTGGGAGGAGATCGCGCCGTGGCCCGAGGACGCCGGCGCGTACACGCCGCCCTCCCTCAACTCCCTTCTGTCCAACTATGTGGGCCTCGGCCGATGGGACGTGCGGACCCTCGAGGTCGGCGGCTTCCGGGCCATCGTCGCCTTCGGCGACAAGCCGGCCATCGACACCGACCTTCTGCTCGAGTCTTTCGAGAGCATCCTGGAGTGCGCCGATGAGATTCTGGGGCCGCCACCCCATGAGGAGTACGTCTTCTTCTTCCCCGATGCCGCCGATGTAAAGGGCGTCAGCGGATCGGCCAAGGCCGACTCCATGGCCCTGGCCGTGGAGTACGGTGCCCCCGGCGCCGATCTCCCCGGCGTTTCCCGGCTCTTCGCCCACGAGCTGGTGCACCTGTACGGCCACGGCCGGCAGCCCATGGCCCAGGACCTCTTGTTCTTCGCCGAGGGTTTCACGGAGCACTACGCGTACGTCCTCTGCAATCGGGCGGGGGTGCTCACCGATGGCGCCCTCCGGCGCGCCCTGTCCGAGCTTTGGGGCCGGCTCCAGGGATTGCCCACTGGCCTCACCCTGGCCCAGGCTCAAGCGGCTTTCTTCGATGAGCGCGAGGCGACGGCCCTCTGCTACCTCGGCGGGATGTTCCGGGCAATGGCCATCGACGCCCGGCTGCGGGAGGCGAGCGGGGGCGAGCGCACTCTCGACGACCTGATGCGGTACTTCTACGGCGAGGCCCTGCCCCCGGTGACGGCGCTGCCCCAAGAGTACCCGTACGCCGAGTGGCGGACGGATCTGCGGGAGTGGTGGCCCGATGCGCCCGAGGGGGCCTTCGATCCCGGGTTGGATGAGCCGCTGCCGTGGACGATGGACGAGCTGCTGGACGCCGCCAGGCGAGTCCGGGGCGAGGGCGATGGCGAGCGGCAGCCCCTCTACCTGCATCTGCGGGCCCCCTCGTCGCCCATCACGGGGCCGCCCGAGGGACGGTCTCACCCTACCGAGCCGCCGGATCGAGGTCTCCACGACCTCTAGTGGACGGCGGCGTACAATGACACCCAACGAGGAGGAGCATGAATGGCGAAGACAGTCACTTTCATACGAGGCGACGGCACGGGCCCCGAGCTGGCCGATGCTACGGCGAAGGTTTTGGAGGCCTCGGGGGCCGAGCTGGAGTGGGACTGGCAGGAGGCTGGGGTGGACATCTTGGAGTCCGCCGGCACCCCCCTACCCGATGCCGTCCTCGATTCCATCAAGAAGAACAAGGTGGCCATCAAGGCTCCCATCACCACGCCCGTGGGCCACGGCTTCCGAAGCGTCAACGTCGCCCTGCGGCAGACCCTGAACCTCTACGCCTGTCTGCGGCCCTGCAAGAGTTACGCGGGCGTCCGCTCCAGGTACGACGACATCGATCTGGTCGTCGTGCGCGAGAACACCGAGGGCCTGTACGCGGGCATCGAGTTCGAGGAGGGGAAGGACGAGACGGCGGAGTTCATCGGCTGCGTCAAGAAGCTCAATGGCCGGGAGATCCTGCCCGACTCGGGCATCTCGCTCAAGCCCATCAGCCGCCAGGCGACTCGGCGGATCGTGAAGTTCGCCTTCGACTACGCCAGAGCCAATGGCCGCAAAAAGGTGACCTCAGTCCACAAGGCCAACATCTGCAAGTTCTCCGATGGCCTGTTCCTCGAGGTGTCCCGGGAGGTAGCCGAGGAGTACCCCGACATCGAGTTCGAGGACCGCATCGTCGACAACATGTGCATGCAGCTCGTCCAGAAGCCCGAGCTGTATGACATCCTCGTGCTGCCCAACCTGTTCGGCGACATCCTCTCGGATCTGTGCGCGGGCCTAGTAGGCGGACTGGGGGTGGCCCCCGGCGGCAATATCGGCGACGACTACGCCGTGTTCGAGGCCACCCACGGCTCGGCGCCCAAGTACAAAGGCCAGAACAAGGTCAACCCGACGGCCCTTATCCTGTCGGGGGTCCTCATGCTCCGTCACCTGGGCGAGGAGGCCGCCGCGGATCGGGTCGAGACGGCCGTGGCTAAGGTCATCGCCGAGGGCAAGCACGTCACGTACGACATGAAGCCCCATCGCGACGATCCTACCGCCGTGGGCACCAGCGAGATGGCCCAGGCCATCATCGACGCCATGGAGTAGCGACGGCCCCGGGCCGCCGAAGGGAGTAGCGACGCTATGAAGATCACCGTTATCGGCGCGGGCAACGTGGGCGCCACCTGCGCTCAGCGGATCGCCGAGGGCGACCTGGCCGATGTGGTCTTGGTCGATATCGTGGAAGGGCTGCCCCAGGGCAAGGCCCTGGATATGGTCGAATCAGCGCCCGTGATGGGCCATTCCCGCTCCATCATCGGCACCAACGGGTACGACGAGACCGAGGGCTCGGACATTGTGGTCATGACCGCGGGCCTGGCCCGGAAACCGGGGATGTCCCGCGACGATCTGCTGAAGAAGAACGCCGAGATCGTGCAGGGCGCCATCTCCGAGGCCCACAGCAAGTCGCCCGATGCCATCTTCGTGATGGTGACCAATCCCCTCGACGTGATGTGCGAGGTTGCGTACCGGGTCGTGGGCGGCGACTCCTGCAAGGTCTTCGGCATGGCCGGTGTGCTGGACTCGGCCCGGTTCCGGAGCTTCATCGCCATGGAGCTGGATGTGGCCATGGAGGATGTGCAGGCCATGGTGCTGGGCGGTCACGGCGATACCATGGTCCCCCTGCCGCGGTTCTCCACCGTCAGCGGCGTATCCATCGTCCACTTGCTGCCCGAGGATCGGATCGAGGCCCTGGTGGACCGCACCCGGAAGGGCGGCGCCGAGATCGTAGGGCTGCTGAAGACCGGCTCGGCGTACTATGCTCCGGCGGCCTCCACTTACCAGATGGTGGAGTCCATCGTGAAGGATAAGAAGCGCATCCTGCCTGCCGCGGCCCGGCTGTCAGGCCAGTATGGCCTGACCGACCAGTACCTGGGTGTGCCCGTCAAGCTGGGTGCGTCGGGCGTGGAGAACATCCTGGAGCTGCCCCTTAGCGACGATGAGCTGGCCGAGCTGAAGAAGAGTGCCGAGCATGTGAGGGTGAATGTGGAAGCCCTCGGCTAGCGAGCCACCGCACGGGGCTCGCTCTGGTC
>WJIW01000087.1 GCA_014730065.1 Armatimonadia bacterium
ACACCGACGTCAGCCGGTTCCGGCGCTATGCCACCATGGTCCGGTCGGGCGGCAATGGACTCCCGTACGCCGTGATCGTCGACGACACCGCTATGCCATCGGCGGGCACGGTGGACTGGCTCCTGCACACCATAACGCCCATGACCGTGGATCAGGGCGCCCAGAGCATCACCAGCTCCATCGATCACGCCAACCTGATCGTCAAACTGGCGGCGAGCCACGCACCCACCGCCTTCTACCAGGAGCACGCGCCGTACCGAGCGGAGACGGACAACTCTCGATTCGACCAGTACGACTTCCACATGGAGCTGCCGGCATCGACCGAGCACCGCATGGCCGCCCTGCTGGTACCCCACCAGGGCAGCGAGAGCGCATCGGACTGGACGATCGATGTGGTCGACAACGGAACCAGCTACCAGATCACCGTGGACGACGGCGACGGCACAGCCGATGTGCTGACCGTGGACTTCGCGGCGGACTCGGTGGCCCTTCAGTAAGCGTCCGGGGGTGTCTTGGCGCCGAGGCGGGGGCCCCGTGGCCCCCGCCTCGCTCCGTACGGATCACTGGCGCAACGCCCGGACTGCTGCCTTGACCTCCTGCGCCCGGTCCTTGGGCACCACCAGGACGGCGTCATCGGTGACCACCACCACCAGGCCCGAAGCACCGACGACGGCGACGGACTTGCCTGCCGCCGCCGGGTCCACGTACACCACCGAATCCGACGCATCGATGAGCAGCGGATCGCCCACGACTACGTTGCCCGCCTCGTCGGGCGTGAGCAGGCGGTCCAGGGCGTCCCATCCGTTCAGGGTCTCCCATGCGAAGTCGGCGACGACCATGCCCAGGTCGGCCTTCTCCAGGAGCGCGTAGTCGATGGACACGGGCTCCAGGGCCTGGAAGACCTCGGCCACCCGATCCGCGTCCCCACCCGCCATCGCTTCCCGAATGCTGTGGACGGCCCGGTGTAGCTCGGGCGCGTGGCGAGCCATCTCCGCCAGGAAGATCCCGATGCGTCCGATCAGCATCCCACTGTTCCAGAAGTGGCGTCCGGAGGCCGCTAGCTGCCTGGCCGTCTCGGCATCGGGCTTCTCGGTGAACCGTCCCACAGACACGACCGAACCGGGCTCGGCATGGCCCGCCCCGTCCGCCACTTCGATGTAGCCGAAGGCGGTGTCGGGGCGGCTGGGCCGGATGCCCAGGCAGACCAGCCGATCATCGCTGCCAGCGGCCAGATACGCCGCCTCCAGGCCCTGCTGAAAGCCCTCGACGCCCCCGATGACGTTATCGGAGGTGAGGAAGCCGACGACGGCATCGTCGGCCGCGCCGCGGGCTAGGAGGCTAGCGAGGACGAAGACGACACAGCCCGCGGTGTCCCGCTTGGCTGGCTCGACGATGTAGCCGTCGGAAGGGAGATCGATGCCGACCGAGCGTATGGCCCGCGCCACCGATGCCCCGGTGGCGATGAGTAGGCCCTCCCGAGGCACCACTCGCCGGGCACACTCCAGAATCTCCTCCAGGAAGGAGCGCTCCCGATCCCCGATCCTGAGCACGGGCTTGGGGCGGGAGGGGCGGGACAGCGGCCAGAAGCGATCCCCCCAGCCCCCGGCCATGATGACGGCGTATCTGCTGGAATCCCTGACCATGCGGGCCTCCCGTCGGCCATGCACACGAAACCGGTGTGCTGGGTTCGGTTCGGGGACGCCGATGAGAGGTCCTACCCACTGGCGGCTGAATACACAGCATGGCGCTGGTGGCGGTGGCAGGCACGAGTGCCTCTCAGCCCTGGCGGCCGGAGGAGTCTGCGACTTGAGTGAGGGCGCCATGCCGGGCAAGCGGCCCCGGCTCTCCATCTTCTTCCCCGCCTTCAACGAGGAGGCGAACATCGCCGAGACGGTCCGTCAGGCCATGGCCGTGGCCGCCGAGACGGCCACGACTTGGGAGGTCATCGTCGTCGACGATGGCAGCTCCGACCGCACGGGCGAGATCGTGGCCAGGCTCGCAGCGGAGCACCCCAACGTCCGTCTGATCCAGCATGAGCGGAACCAAGGCTATGGCGGAGCGTTGACCAGCGGGCTCCGGGGCAGCCGCGGGGAGCTGATCTTCTTCTCCGACGCCGACCTCCAGTTCGACCTCAGCGAGCTATCCAAACTCATGGAGCATATCGACGATGTGGACCTGGTGATCGGGTACCGCGCCCCGAGGCGAGACCCCTTCATGCGGCTGGTGAACGCCTGGGGCTGGAAGGTGCTCAACAACACTCTCTTCGGGCTCAAGGTCCGGGACATCGACTGCGCCTTCAAGCTGTTCCGGCGGGAGTGTCTGGACCGTATCCCCATCCGGTCCAGCGGGGCCATGGTGTCGGCCGAGATCCTCATCCGCCTCCGCGACACGGGCCACAAATGGGTGGAGGTGCCCGTCACCCATCAGCCCCGCACCGCGGGCAGTCCCACCGGCGCCAAACCCGCGGTCATTCTCCGCGCCTTCAGGGAGATGTTCTGGCTGTACCCCGAGCTGGCGCGACGGACCCATAAGCAGTTCGTCAAGTACCTCATCGTAGGTGCGGCCAATACGGCCCTAGATGCCGGCATCTACCTCACCCTGACCCGCCTCAGCGAGTTCTGGGGTGAGCACTACATCGGTGCCAAGATGCTGTCCTTCGCCGCGGGCATGGCCAACAGCTTCATGTGGAACCGGGTGTGGACATTCCGGGCCGCCGGCAGCGGGATCGGTACCCAGATCATCCGGTTCCTCATCGTGCAGCTTACGGCCATGGGCATCAACGCGGGGGTGCTGTACGCCATGGTGACCTGGGTGGGTACGAGCGACCTGATAGGCCTGATCCCCGCCATCGGCGCATCGACGATAACAGCGTTCCTGGCGAACAAGCTCTGGACTTTCCGCAGGCCTTCGTAACCCTGTCGCGTCCGCGGCCGCCCCCGCTACTCGCTCACCACACACCGGAACCCCAGCAGATGCTGGTAGCGTGGGATGAGGCCGGGCTCCACGTACCCACGGAAGGGGATCATGGCGAACTCCGGGTTGTTCGAGGCATCGGTGGCCCCGAAAGACCCGCCCCGCATGATGAGCCGCTCGGGATGTCCGCTCCACCGACCCAGCACCCACTCGCGCACATTGCCCGCCATGTCGTAGACGCCGTAGGGTGACACGTCCTTCTCGTAGCTCATCACCGGCCGGGCCTCACCGACCTGGGTACCGACATTGGCATCACCGCGCTCGAACCGGTCGCCCCACGGGAACAGCCGATCGTCGCGATCGCCCCGGGCCGCCTTCTCCCATTGCTCCTCGGTGGGAAGCCGTTTCCGGG
>WJIW01000088.1 GCA_014730065.1 Armatimonadia bacterium
CCCCCCGTCTCGATTCTGTATGCTGGAGGGAAGCGCGCAGCGATGCTGGAGTTCAAGCCCGACGCAGAAGAAGCCATGGGGCGCCATGAGGCGTGGTGGCATGGCCAGGTCATCGACCGGCCGCCCGTGTGGATCACCGCCCCGAGCGGCGCCGACGGCCCGCCCTACCCGAAGAAGACCCATGAGAGCTTCCGCGACCGCTGGTTCGACACCGAGTACATCCTCGACACGGTGGAAGCGGGGCTTTCCCGCACCGCCTTCCTCGGCGACGCCCTGCCCACATGGTGGCCGAACCTGGGTCCCGAGGTGTACTCCGCGTTCCTCGGCTGCCCCTTGGAGTACACCAATGAGACGAGCTGGGCCGTCCCGATTCTGGAGGACTGGAGCGGGCTGGACGACATCGAGTTCGATCCGGAGAACGAGTACTACCTCAAGATTAAGGAGATGACCGAGGCCGGGCTGGAGCGGGCGGAGGGCAGGTTCCTGGTGGGCTATACCGATCTCCACCCCGGAGCCGACGGTGCCTGCGCCTTCCGGGATCCTCAGCAGCTCTGCTTCGACCTAGTCGAGTCGCCGGACATGGTGCGGGAGCTTCTGCGGCGTGTCCAGGGGCCCTTCGAGGGGGTCTTCGACAGCTTCGCGCGACGGCTTGAGGAGGCTGGCCATCCCGTGTTCTCCTGGCTACCGGTCACCGGCGCGGGACGCGTGCACATCCCCAGCAACGACTTCTCGTGCATGGTCTCTCCCCAGATGATGCGCGAGTTCTTCATAGACCTGACCATCCAGGAGTGCCGCATGGCCGACCGGACGGTGTACCACCTCGATGGCCGGGACGCCATCAAGCACCTGGACCTGCTGCTGGAGATTCCGGAGCTGGACGCGATTCAGCCGACCATCGGGGCGGGTGACGTGCTGGACGAGGCGTGGATGGATGTGATGCGGCGCACCCGGGCCGCGGGGAAGAGCGTCCACCTGGGCGGCACCTGGGACACGATCAGCCAGGTGATCCGGGAGTTCGAGCCCGAGGGCTTCTTCTTCTCGACCGGCGCGGGCTCGGTGGAGGATGCCGAGGCGATCATCGACCGCATCGCCCGGTGGGAGGCTTAGGGGCGTCGCCCTGATAGTCGGGCGCATGTGGGCCGGCTGGGGCCCTGCCCCGTTCGCCCCCCCTGGATCCAGCGACCCAGCAGCCACTTGGCAGCGGTTTGTGGCTAGTCCGACGCCGCCCACGCGATCGCGTTCGATACCAGAGTCCGGTAGCTCTCGTTCTCGTACGCCTCTCGGCCGTGGCCGAGCTGGATGTAGGCGATGAGGCCCTCGCCATAGTGTGTGGCCCACGCGATCTCGCGGGTGCTGTCGGGGTGGTCTGTGGTAAGTAAGACCTCCACCTCGGGCGAGACCCAGAAGCTGCCATAGACCTCATCGTAGATCGTGAAGTCCTCCACTCCCTCCGTGATGGGGTGGCCGCCGGCGACCTCCACGTCCACGCTCACGTCATGCTGGAAAGTCGAGGCTGGCCTGGTCTCGCCGTCCACGACGGTCTCCTGGGTGTAGTAGTGCCCTCCCAGGATCTCGTGCCACTCCGGCCAGGCCCCCCAGGAGGCGAGATGGTGGTGGAGTGCCACGATACCGAGGCCACCTTCGATGGCCTCCAGCAGCGCCGCCTTCTGCTCCTCGGTGATCTCCTGGTACATGTCGTAGAACACGACCACATCGTAGTCGCCCAGGTCCCCTGTTTCGAAGATGGCGTTCGCTTCCGGCTGGACCACGTGGGTGATCTCGACGTCGTCCATGGCTTCGAACATGGCCAGGAAAGGCTCCTCGTCGAAGCCATGTCCGCCGGTGACCAGCAGCGCGTCGATGGGCTGGGCGCCCGCGGCCGCTGCCGCCGCGGCGGCTAGTGCGAAGGTGAGAGCCGGTCTGACGACCATTGTCATTCGCCTCCCTTTGGGTGGTTAGTCTGCGGGCAGCCGAAGCACGACGGGCCGGACCCAGTTGGCCCAGTCGCCCGCCGTGTGGCCGATAGCATCCACTTCGAGGGTGAGTGTAACCGACCTGCCGGCATAGCTGCCGAGATCGACGGCGTGCTGCCGGGGTGGGTCGGCCGGCCGGGTCTCTTGGCTCCACAGTCGGTCGCCATCCACGACCACCGAGAACCGCACGCCATCGCTGTCGGGATGGGTGACGAGAGTGCCCAACTGGAGTGACAGCCGCTCCTCCGCGCCGATGCGAGGGAGGGCGATCTCGAAGTCCGCGGTCGAGATGCGCCCGGCGTCCTCGGCCGGCGGATGGTGGAACAGGGTCGGCCAGAGCAGCCCGTCCATCGCCCTCTCCCACTCCATCCTCCAGCCCATGGTGTCATGCCACTCGGCCTCGGGCGCCATGGCGATCAGATCGGCGACGACCCCGGTGGCAGGGATAGGCGGAGCCACCTCACCCGATTCCTTGGGCACGATCGCCGCGGGGCCGACCTGGTCCCACGACTCGATACCGATCACATCGAGAGCGAAGGCGAAGGCCTCCTCACGCCGAGGGGTGTCTGCTCGCCCGAACACGTCGTAGACGAGCCGCTCCCTACGGGGCCCGCCGTCTTCCCCCGGAAGACTCAGCAGACCCAGCCGCAGGCCGCCCTCCATCGGATGGTCGGCGTGGCGATGGAGGATGAAGGCCTCCACCTCGGGGATGCGCAGGCACCGCTCGTAAGCATAGGCGTAGGCCGCCGCCTGAAGCAGCTCCCCGTCCTCGGTAGCGGGGCAATGGAAGCCCTGCTCGGAGAGGATGATGCGCGGCGGCTCCAGATCCAGCCCGACCCGGCTCGGTCGCAGAAACCGGTCCTGCCGGAGGTACGCGGGCAGCACCTCCAGGTTCCTGAATGTGATCTTGGGAGTATCGAAGCCAACCACGGCGGCCTTGTCGTCCCAGACCTTCGGATCGAATAGGTTCTCGGGGTACGGGTGGTAGGCCACATGCCACGGGAAGCGGCCCTCGGCGCGCACCCGGTCGTTGATGCCCTCCAGGATCTTCCGGCCCGTGGTGCCGCGCAGGGGACTCGCCTCGATGCGCGTGTTCCAGTTGTGCTCCAAGGAGATGTAGACACTGATGTCGGGGTTGGCCTTCTGGCAGGCGATCCATGCCACGCGAAGGGCGGGGACGTAGTCGCGCACCACCTCATCGGCCGTCGCCTCGCCCATGTTGTGCCACGCCCAGTGCGACTGAAGCTCGTTGCCGATCACGTAACCGGAGACGAACCCGTGCTCCCCGCCGGGATCGCCGTACCGGTGGGCCAGGAACTCCATTGCCGCTCGGTAGTGGAGATAACCCTCGCGGTCGGTGAGATTGAAGGCGCCCAGATGGTTGGGCGCCTCGGCCAGATTGGTGCGGGGGTGGATCATGGGATTGCCTGGCTGGGGCTCGGTGGGCACGGCGTTCACCGGGATCAGAATGACGCGCAGGCCGGCATCGCTGAAGGGCTTGATGAGCTCGTCCAGGCTGCGGACGTAGTCCATGTTGATGCCGACCTCGACTCCGTCGACCAGCCACGTCCGCTCGGGCTCGGCGCCGGACCAATCGACGACCACACTGAGCAGGACGCCGAAATCGACCCAGTCGGTGCCCAGGTTAATGACGTCCTGAGCATCCACGGGGCAGGTGATGCCCTTGATGCTCTCGGGCTGGGGCACTCCGCCCTGGAAGGCGGAGCCCGCCAGTCTGGTGACGGCGCGGGGGTTTCCGATCGGCTCGCCCGTCTCCGCGTCCACAAGCAGGAAACGCGAGTAGCTACGGTCCCTGGGCCCCGCGTACAGCGAGAGCCCGAGGTCCTCTTCCGAGCCATCCCCGCGCCAGACGAAGCTCGTCAGGTCCGCGTCCGCAGGCTCCTGGTGGGGTAGCAGCTCGACGACACCCACGGGCGAGCCGTGCGGCTCCATCTCCACATGCAGCGCTGAGCCCACCGTTAGGTCACGGAAGGCGTGAGCCTCTACCGAGGTGATGCCCGGGCCGGGAGCGAGCCCGGCCCAGGCTAGGCTCAGCACCGCAGCGATCACTCGGGCCACACTCCGTCGGTGATCTCCCGGATGTAGACATTGCGGAAGTACAAGGTGTTGCCGTGGTTCTGTAGCTCGATCTGCCCCGTCGGGTAGATGGGCTCATCGCGCTCCCAGTAGTTCTCCAGCACCGTGCGGTCGACGACGAGCTCGTCGTTGAGGTAGACGGTGACTTCCTCGCCGATCATGATGATGCGGAAGGTGTTCCACTCGCCCACGGGATTGTCAGCGACCACCAGCGGCTCGCTCGGATGCTCCTGATTGTTGTACAGGCCCCCCGAGCCGATCTCGGGCCGATCCCAGATCTGGACCTGGGGGCTGCCTCGCAGGTAGATCCCGCTATCACCCTGGGGCAGGATCTTCCAGTCCACGTACATCTCGAAGTCGGCGTAGTCCGTGTCGGTGCAGAGGCTGTCGCCCTGACCGTCGAAGACCAGCACCCCGCGGGTAGGGGTCCAGTGCTGGCGCATTCGCTCGTCGGCGGCCACCTGGGCCTCGGCCAGCTCGTCGGCGGACATGGCGGCGCGCTCGGGCGGGCTCGCCACCAGGCCCTTCCACCCCGTCAGGTCGTTACCGTTGAAGGCAAGCTGGAAGCCCTCGGGGGCCACGTTGTGCCGCGGCAGCTCCTGGATGCGCAGGTTGCGGAACTCCAGCCGGTCGCCGTGACCCATGAAGCCGATGTGTCCGCTGTAGCGGAGCAGCCCCGGATGGGCGGCCAGTACGTCGGGGTCGGTGATCTCGCTCAGGTCGGCATCGACGATGACCTCATCGTTGACCGTGACCCGCACGATGTCCTCGTTGACGTAGATCTCCTGCTGGTTCCACTCCCCCGGATCATTGAGGGCGCCACGCTCCGCGGGGACCACGTCGTAGATGGAGCCATGGTACTGGGCGGGACGAAGCTCCGCATACTGGGGAGCGGTGTTGTCCAGTATCTGCAGCTCCATGCCCTGGTAGGCGGGATTACCCTGGGCCGGTGCGCGGATGGCCACTCCGTTGTTGCCTCCGGGCTCCAGGCGGAAGTCGAACCGGAAGACGAAATTGGCGTACTCCTTCTCGGTGAGGATGGTCCCGCCACCGTCGGCGGGGCACACCAGCATGCCGTCCTCTACCTCATACTGCGCGCCCATCCACCCCTCCAGATTCTCGCCGTTGAAGAGGTAGTAGAAGCCCGGTTCGCCGGGGTAGGGCTCGGGTGCCTGGGCGAGACAAGCCGGTGCGAGCATCGACCCCGCTAGCAGTGACACGAGCGCCAGCGGGAGCGCAGAGCGGATTCTCATCGTACGATCTCTCCTAATGTAGTCAGCGGTAAGTGCGATGTTCCGCGGGCGCTAGGCAAGGACCTCGATCATGCCTGGCTCGCCATCGACGATCTCGCCGATGGCCGCCGCGGGAAGACCCTCGCCCTGAAGCTCGGCGAGAAGGTCCTGGGACCGGTCGGCCGCGCATGTCATCAGCAATCCACCGGAGGTCTGGGCGTCGCAGAGCAGCAGCATCTCATGCTCCGGCAGGCTAGCGCGGTCTCGCAGGCGTCCCTCGAGGGAGGCCAGGTTCCGGTAGGTCCCGCCGGGGAACAAGTCCCGCTCCGCCAGCGGCAGGGCGCCCTCCATTAGGGGCACGCGTCCTCGGCGGACCTTCGCCATCACGCCGCTGGCGCGGGCGATCTCGGCCAGGTGCCCCACGAGCCCGAAGCCCGTGACGTCGGTGCATGCGCGAGCCTCGTGCCGCTGGGCCGCTTCGGCCGCCGAGGCGTTCAGGTGCGTCATCCACCGCACGGCCTCGTCGACCAGGCCTTCGGGCGCCTCATCGTTCTTGGCGGCGGTGGTGATGATGCCCGAGCCCAGGGGCTTGGTAAGCACGATCACATCCCCGGGGCGGGCTCCGGCGTTGGTCAGCACGCGACGGGGAGCGACGGTGCCGGTAACGGCCAGGCCGTACTTAGGCTCCTCGTCATCGATGGAGTGACCGCCGATAACGGGGGCGCCGGCTTCGGCCATCTTCTCGACCCCGCCACGCAGAATCTCCCCAAGGACCTCCAATCCGAGACATGCCTTCGGGAAGGCAACGATGTTCAGCGCGAACAGGGGGCGGGCGCCCATGGCGTAGACGTCGCTCACCGAGTTGGCGGCGGCGATGGCACCGAATAGGTAGGGGTCGTCCACGATGGGGGTGATGAAGTCCACCGTCTGGACCAAGGCTGCGTCGTCGTCGAGGCGGTACACGCCCGCATCGTCGGCGGTGTTGGAACCGACCAGAACATTCGGATCGGTGATGGGTGGGAGCCCGGACAGAACCTGCCCGAGGTCGGCGGGGCCGAGTTTCGCCGCTCAGCCCGCCGCCCCCGCGAGGGAGGTCAGCCGGATCTCTTCGCGATCGGCCACAGGGACGCCACCAATCTACGCTCGCCCGTCCGGCCCAGCCACGCCTTCTTACGCCAGGCTCACCGCCTGCCCCTCCCTGGCCGACTCCTCGGCCCCCAGGAGAACCCGCAAGGCCTCGCGGCATTCCTCCGGCTTCACCGCCAGCTCCGCCGATCCGCGGATCACGTCGCGCACGTTGACGTAGAAGGCACGCCAGTCGCCAGGCTCGGTGGGAGTCTCCCGCGTCTCGACCCCATCACCATCGGGTTCATTGAGGGCCAGAGTGCCGTGGGGGCCGTCGTAGTCATCCGGCCAACCGGTCACCCCTTGCTTCAGCCGCTCCTCTTGGGGGTCGAGGCCGAACTTCTCCCATCCCCCGTCGGTGCCCAGCGCCACCCACCGAGGACGCGGAAAGGGTGTGAGGGCGCCCGTCTCCACCAGGCCCTGAAGACCCGACTTGAACCCGATGTGGCACTTGGTGTGAGTGGGTACGTTCAGGTCCGGCTCGCTGAAGATCTGGGTGGCGAACACCGATTCCACCGCGCCCCCGATCTGTAGGAGCTGGTCCACCATGTGTGCGCCGAGATCGAGCCACATGCCGCCGCCCCGGGTGCGGTCCAGCCGCCACGCCGCTCGCTTGCTCAGGCCGCCGCCGCGCAGCCACCGAGCCTCGACTCGAAGCGGCTTCCCGATGGACCCCTGATCCAGCAGGCTTCGGAGGGTCAGGAAGCCTCCGTCCCAGCGACGGTTCTGGTACACACTGAGGACCCGGCCGCCCTCGCGAGCTGCGGCGATCATCGAGTCGGCCTCCTCCAGGGTGAGGCACATGACCTTGTCGACCACCACGTGCTTGCCCGCTCGCAGGGCCTGGATGGCCAGCTCGGCGTGGGTGTGGTGGGGGGTGGAGATGACGATCAGGTCCGCTTCGGAGCCCAGCAGCTCCTCGAGTGACGGATGAGAGGGTACGCGCAGCTCCCCCTCGGCGCGGTCGCGCGTCTCCTGGGAGGGGCTGAACACCCCCGTGATCGCCAGGCCCTCGAGATCGCGGATCAAGGGTGCGTGGAATACCCGGCTGCCGAAGCCGTATCCCACCAACCCGACACGAAGTAGGTCCATCTGGATGACTCCCTCTATCGGGCTTCGGGTTTGCGTTGGCCCGAGACAGGATATGATGCCGGTGATGAGAACGTACACTCGGGCGACGCGGCTGGCCCGACCGTACCCGATGCGGGTCACCGAAGGCCCGCCTCGCGTGCCGAAGGAGTGGGTATCGATGCCCGGTGGCAAACTCAAGACCAAGTATAACAAGTGCAAGCTATGCGGCACCATGGTCGCCCGGGGCGTTGCCGAGTGCCCGAACTGCCGGAACGAGATCCTGGATCAACACGGGATCCATGCCTTCATCTTCGAGCGGTCGGATAATGCCGTGGGCGCCCTCATAGGGTTTCTGCTGGGCTGGCTTCCACCTGTGGTCATCATCTTCATCATGGCTGACCCGTCCATTGGGTACCTGGATCTGGCGGACGACACCACCCGTGTCATCACCTTCGGCTGCCCCCTCCTGGGGATTATCCTCGGGTGGTTCTGGGCCCCCATTCGTCGCCTGATGCGCGGCGAGTGAGTCGTCGGCGGTGACTCCGGCCTCCGACAGCGTCACCACGCCACCAACCCGTGCGAAGACCTCCGCCGTACTCGTGGTTGGTATCCTGGGCACGTCGATGGGCGCCATACTGGTGCGCCTAGCCTATGGCGAGGGCGTCCCCTCCCTGTCCATCGCCGCGTGGCGGCTGGTGTTCGCCAGCGCGATCCTACTCCCATATGCGGCACTCCACCAGCGCGGCCAGATGGTTCGCTTCGAAGGGCGCGAGATGGTGTGGGTCATCGTCTCGGGCCTCTTCCTCGGGCTGCACTTCGCCACATGGATTGCCTCGCTGGCCTACACCTCCGTAGCCAGCAGTGTTGTGCTCGTGAGCACCGGTCCCGTGTTCGTCGGGCTCGGATCGTGGGTGATCCTGCGGGAGCCGCCCACCCCGCGCCAGGTCGCCGGCATGGGCCTGGCGGCGGTGGGCAGCGTGGTGATCAGCTGGGGCGACTTCGGCGGCGGCACGGCGCCCTTGCTCGGCGACCTCCTTGCCCTCACCGGCGCCGTGATGGTAGCCGGCTACCTGATGATCGGCCGTCACCTGCGAGCCCGTCGGTCCGTGGTGGCCTATGCGGCGCCGGTCTACGGTGTGGCCATGCTCGTCCTGGTGGCCATCGCACTCCTATCGGGCCAGCCTATGGCCGGCTTCCCGCCCATGGCCTTCCTGTGGCTGCTGGCCCTTGGGGTGGTGCCGCAGTTGATCGGCCATACCTCGCTGAACTGGGCCCTGGGACACCTCTCGGCTACCCTCGTCGCCATGGCGACCTTGGCCGAGCCCGTGGGCGCGAGTATCCTCGCCTACCTGCTACTCGGTGAGACGGTGGGCTGGACGACGGGCGCGGGGGGGGCAGTGGTGCTGGCCGGTATCTACCTGGCCAGTCGAGGCGAAGCCCGCCGGCGGCGCGCTGAGGAGTGATCAGAGGTCGGTGGGCACCGTGGGCGGCGGGGGCTCGAAGATCGAGAAGGCCATGGCATCGATATGCTCCAAGGCCTTGCCGGTACCCCGGACGACGCACAGCATGGGATCCTCGGCGATGCGCACGGGAATGGACGTCTCAATGGACAGGAGCCGCTCCAGCCCCCTCAGGAGGGCGCCGCCGCCCGTGAGCACGATGCCGCGCTCGATGATATCGGCTCCCAGCTCGGGCGGGGTCTGCTCCAGCAGTGCCTTGACGCGCTCGACGATCAGGCCCACAGGCTCCATGAGGGCCTCCCGGACCTCAGCGGAGTGAACGGTGACCGTGCGAGGAAGGCCGGTCACCATATCTCGTCCGCGAACGGACATGGTCAGCTCGGGATCCAGCTTGAAGGCCGATCCGATCTGGATCTTGATATCCTCGGCGGTGCGCTCGCCAACCATCAGGTTGTGGATCCGGCGGATGTGCCGGATGATCGCAAGATCCATGCCGTAGCCAGCCACGCGGACCGATGAGCTGATCACGGCGCCACCCAGGGAGATCACCGCCTGGTCGGTGGTGCCGCCGCCGATGTCGATGACCATGTTCCCACCGGCGGACTCGATGGGCAGTCCGGCGCCGATGGCCGCCGCCATGGGCTCCTCGATGGGGAAGGCTCGCTTCGCGCCCGCATCCTGGGCCGCCTGAATCACCGCCCGGCGCTCGACACTGGTCACGCCCGAGGGAACGCTGAGGACGATCTGAGGCTTGAACAGAAGACGCTTGCCGGCCACCCGGCGGATGATATGAGCGAGCATGCGCTGGGTGAGGGTATAGTCGGCGATCACGCCGTCTCGGAGGGGGCGGTTGGCCACGATATTGCCCGGTGTCTTGCCCAGCATATCGTGGGCCGCCACGCCGACCTGGAGCACCCGGCCGCTGCCCTTCTCCACAGCCACGACCGATGGCTCGTTGAGCACCAAGCCCTCCCCGCGGACCCACACGAGGATGTTGGATGTACCCAGGTCGATGCCCATATCGAGGCCCAGGCCGAAGCTCTTGCTTAGTCTGGAGGTCCAGCCGTTCATGGATCCGGCATCCGCTCCCGTGTCTCGAGGCCAGGTGGCCCTGGCTCCCCCTTACAAACAAGCCGCCCGCCGGCCCGGTTCACAGGCACGACAGGCGGCACGATGATCGGACACGCGAGGGGTCAGCGCGGTTACGCGCCCAGTTCGCTGGCAGCGAGGCTATGCAGTACCGGTGCCCGCCGGACGTCGGCTCCCAGGGAGCATAGCTTGGCCTCGATGCTCTCGTAGCCCCGGTCGACGCTCTCCACGCCGGTGATCTCAGTCGTCCCCTCGGCATTGAGGGCAGCCACAATGAGAGCGGCTCCCGCTCGAAGATCGGGAGCCCTCACTGGTGCGCTGCTGAGTTGGGGGACGCCTTGGATTACGGCGATATTGCGGACTCGCTTGATCTCCGCGTTCATGCGCCGGAGCTCGTCCATATAGGTGAGACGGCCGTCGAATATGGCCTCCTCGAAGATGCTCTTGCCTTCGGCGACCGAAGCCATAGCGGCAAAGGGAGGCTGCAGGTCGGTCGGGAAGCCCGGATAGGGCGCGGTGACGAGATCGATGGCCTTCGGGCGCCGATTGGCGATAACCCGGATCTGGTCCGGTCCAACGTGCACATCCAGCCCCGCATCCAAGAACCGCTCGATGACTCGCTCGAGCCGGCTGGGCTCGACATCGGTTACCGTGACGTCGCCCTGGGTTACCGCGGCGCCGACCAGGTAGGTGCCCGCCTCGATGCGGTCGCCGCCGACCCGGTAATCCGCCTCGCCTCGGAGAGCATCCACACCGTCGATGACCATGGTGGAGGTGCCCAGACCGTCGATCTGGGCGCCCGCGTTGCGCAGGAGCATGGCGGTTTCGACGACATCGGGGTCTCGGGAGGCGTTCTCGAGGGTGGTGGTGCCCTTGGCCAGCACAGCGGCCATCATCAGGTTCAGGGTAGTGCCTACGCTAGCGTAGCGGGGATCGAGATAGACCCGTGTCCCCTGTAGCCGCTTAGCCCTGGCTAGCATCATGCCGTGGGCTTGCCGAACGTCGGCCCCCAGGTCGCGGAAGCCGTTCTGGTGGAAATCCACGGGCCGGGGCCCGATGGTGCATCCGCCGGGGAGTCCGATGTCCACTCGACCCAGGCGGGCAAGCAGCGGGCCGGCCAGATGAAACGAGCCGCGCAGCCGCCGGACCATATGGTATGGGGGGCAGTAGCTGGTGATCTCCGTGGCATCCAGGGTGACAGTGCCATCATCGCTGAATTCGACGCCCACGCCGAGTGAGCGGATGATGTCGAGCATGGTCAGGACGTCGATGGTTCGAGGGACGTTCCGAACCGTAGAGACTCCTTCGACAAGTAGGGTCGCTGCGAGTACGCCGAGGGAGGCATTCTTGCTTCCGCTAGCACGCACGGACCCTTCCAGCCTACAAGGCCCCGACACGAGTAGTTTGTCCACCGGGCTTCTCCTCCGTTCGTCCCGACCGTTGCCGCCTGCCGTAGCTCGGCCACGGGGGACGCCTCCCCCCCAACGATGCACGCCCGGGTCCACTGAACCAGTGGCCCAAGCGGTCACCGTCTGGCGAGGGTTGGAACTTCCTCCGCCTTCTAGCTAGCGGAGGCCACACGCCGACCCTCGCCCATTACGAGCCCAACGTCTTCAGCCGGTTGAATGCGCGCGCCAGGGCTCGTCGAGCCCGTTCTGAGTCGATCTCCGAGTAGTCCTCCGCTGAGAGGCGCTCTTCCGCTCTTCGCAGGGCTCTCTCAACCCTAGCTCGGTCGATCTCCTCGGCGCGCTCGGCTGTCTCCGCGAGGATTACAGTCTTTTCTGGTCTAACCTCCATGAATCCTCCGGAGATAGCCAGCAACTCTTCATCGCCGTCGACGGAGCGCAGAGTCAGCACACCCACGTCGAGCGCGGTCACCAAGGGCGCGTGGCCCGCGAGGACGCCCAGATAGCCGTCCACACCCGGCGCGATGATCTCCTCGGCCTGGATGGACAGAACGGAGCGCTCCCGCGTGAGTATCTCGAAGTCAAAGCCGGTCGCCATACTTCGAATAGCTCCCTGCACCCTTTGAACCACGCGGCTCTGGCCCCGGTTCGTACCCCTCCGGGGGCCAACGGCAGGGGAGTATGTGCCTTCTTCGCCCTGCCGTCAAGGCCGCGATGGCTCTGGTTCGTGGGGCCGCCTACGCGGCCTCGTCCTCATCACTTCTGGACATCTTCTTAGCCGCGTCAACGGCCTCCTCGATGTCTCCAACCATATAGAACGCGCGCTCGGGCAGCTCGTCCATCTCGCCCGCGATGATCTTCTCAAAGCCCTCGACGGAGTCCTCGAGCTTCACGTACCGGCCCTGAATGTTGGTGAACTGCTCGGCCACGAACATGGGCTGAGACAGGAACCTCTGGACCTTGCGGGCCCGAGACACGGTCAGCTTATCCTCGTCGGACAGCTCGTCGATACCGAGGATGGCGATAATGTCGCGCAGGTCGCGGTACCGCTGCAGCACCGCCTGCACTTCCCGGGCCACCCGGTAGTGGCGCTCACCCACACCCCGCGGATCGAGGATACGCGAGGTGGAGGCCAGGGGATCGACCGCGGGATAGATGCCCAAGGCCGCGATGGACCGCTCGAGCATGGTCGTCGCGTCCAGGTGAGTGAACGTCGCCGCCGGGGCGGGATCGGTGGGATCGTCGGCGGGCACGTAGATGGCCTGGACCGAGGTGATAGACCCCTTGGTGGTCGAGGTGATCCGCTCCTGGAGCTGGCCCATCTCATCGGCCAGGGTCGGCTGATAGCCAACGGCCGAGGGCATGCGCCCAAGGAGCGCCGACACCTCGGAGCCCGCCTGCACGAACCGGAAGATGTTGTCGATGAAAAGGAGCACATCCTGGCCTCGATCGCGGAAGTACTCGGCGATGGTCAGGCCCGTCAGGCCGACGCGCAGCCTGGCCCCCGGCGGCTGGTCCATCTGGCCGAAGACCAGCGCCGTGGACTCGAGAACACCCGACTCGGACATCTCCAGGTACAGATCATTGCCCTCTCGGGTACGCTCGCCCACTCCTGCGAACACTGAGTACCCTTTATGCACCTCAGAGATGTTCCGGATGAGCTCCTGGATGAGAACCGTCTTGCCAACTCCCGCGCCGCCGAACAGCCCAATCTTGCCGCCGCGGGCGTAGGGCTCGAGAAGGTCGATGACCTTGATGCCCGTCTCGAACAGCTCGTCGGCGGTGAGCTGGTCCTCGAACTCCGGCGCCGGCTGGTGGATGGGGTAATGGTCGGAAGCCTCCACGGGCCCCTTGCCATCGAGGGGCTGACCGAGAAGATCGAGAACCCGTCCCAGAGCCGCCTCGCCCACGGGCACCTTGATCGG
The DNA here is from genome assembly GCA_014730065.1 of Armatimonadia bacterium. Lineage (GTDB taxonomy): Bacteria > Armatimonadota > Zipacnadia > UBA1398 > UBA1398 > UBA1398. The sequence goes on from WJIW01000088.1 coordinate 13,379, forward strand.
CGCTCCCGTGTCGATGGCGTCCTGGCCGCGCACCAAGCCCTCGGTCGAGGCCAGTGATATGCACCGGGCCATATTGTCGCCCAGATGCTGTGCCACCTCGACCACCAGGGTCCGTGCGGTGCCCTCATCGTCTTTGGTCTCGATGTGGATCGCGTTGTGGATCGCGGGCAGGTTGTCGGGCTCGAATGCCACGTCCACGACGGGTCCGATCACCTGCGCCACGTGTCCTACATTAGCCATGCGGACTTCACCTCGTCATCGCTTCCGGGTCGATCACTTGTCGACCAGAGCCTCGGCGCCGGCCACGATCTCCAGCAGCTCGGTGGTAATGCTGGCCTGCCGAACCTTGTTATAGGTAAGGGTAAGGTCGTCGATCATGTCCGTAGCGCTCTGGGTCGCATTGGTCATCGCCATCATCCGGGCCCCGTACTCACTCGCGGCGGCCTCTAGAATGGCGTGGTATATCTCCGTATCCACGTACATGGGGATCAGCTCGAGCATGATGGTTCGGGGATCGGGCTCGAAGATGTACTCGCTCTCCGTGTCCCCGCCCTCATCGCCATCGCCGTGGGATTCGGCCGCGAAGGGCAGGAACTTCTGGGCGGTGGGTCGCTGGCTCACGGCGGAGACGAACTGCTGGTAGCAGAGATGAACCTCATCGACCTCCTCGGTCTCGTACAGCTCCCGGAGGAAGGTGGACAGCTCGCTGATCTCGGCCGCCGAGGACTGGTCGGACAACCCCTCGAAGGTGTGGATCACATTGTACCTATCCTGCCGCTTCAGGAAGAAGTCGTTGGCCTTGCGGTTCACGGTGACGATCCTGACATCGCCTTCGAGGCCGCCGATGAACCTCTCCGCGAACCGGAACAGGTTGCCATTGTAGGATCCGCACAGGCCTCGATCCGAGCCCACGACAACGACGCACACCGACTCTGGCTCCCGCACCTTGAGGAGCGGATGATCCACCTCGCCCGCCGCGGCGCCCACGCGATGCAGGGCCTGGGCGAGCTTCTCGGCGTAGGGCCGGCCCGCCGCCACGCGCTGCTGGGCCCTCTGCAGCCTGGCAGCGGCCACACGCTTCATGGCGTCGGTGATCTGCCGGATGTTCCGGACGGTACGTATTTTTCTCCGGATGATCCGTACGCTAACCACGGTCGTCCCTCAGATCCGCTTGGGCGGGCTGTCTACTCCGCCTCGCTCTGCTCGGTAGTGGGAGCGCTGCCCTGTTCCTCGGCGTCGCTCTTCAGTCTGTCTTCCAGCCACAGGTCCACGGCCTGGTTGCAGGCCCGGTCCAGCTTCTCGCGCAGGTCATCGGTGATCTCGTAGGACTCGCTGAGGGCATCGACAATCTCGGGATGGCGGTTGTGGATCCACTGTAGGAAGACGGGCTCGAAGGTACGCACCTCTTCGGCGGGCAGTCGATCCAGATAGCCCTCGGTGCCCGCGAAGATCATGAGCACCTGGTCCGTTACCGACATAGGCACGTACTGCTCCTGCTTGAGCACCTCCAGCAGCCGCTCTCCGCGCTCGAGCTGGGCCCGGGTATCGGGATCCAGGTCCGACGCGAACTGGGCGAAGGCGGCCAGCTCGGAGTGCTGGGCGAGATCGAGGCGCAGGCGCCCCGAGACGCGCCGCATGGCCTTCACCTGGGCGTTGCCGCCCACGCGGCTCACGCTGACGCCCACGTTGAGGGCCGGTCGCTGGCCCGCATAGAACAGATCGGACTCCAGGTAGATCTGCCCGTCGGTGATGGAGATGACGTTGGTCGGGATGTACGCCGAGTAGTCACCCGCCTGGGTCTCGATTATCGGCAGGGCCGTGAGCGAGCCTCCGCCCTTGGGGTACTTCTCCGGCGCCATTTCATGGGCGTTGGACGCCAGTTTGGCGGCCCGCTCCAGGAGGCGCGAGTGGAGGTTGAAGATGTCGCCGGGATAGGCTTCTCGGCCGGGGGGCCGCCGGAGCAGCAGGCTAACCTGCCGGTAGGCCTGGGCGTGCTTGCTGAGGTCATCGTAGACGATGAGGCAGTGCATCCCCAGGTCCCGCATATACTCGCCGATGGCGCAGCCGGCGTAGGGCGCGATGTACTGCTGGGACGCGGGTGCCGACGCCGTGGCCGACACGACCACGGTGTACTCCATGGCGCCATGCCGCTCCAGAACATCCACCACGCCGCGCACCGTAGACTGCTTCTGACCGACGGCCACGTAGATGCAGTAGACGTCGGTGTCCTTCTGGTTGATGATCGCGTCCACGGCGACGGCGGTCTTTCCCGTCTGGCGGTCGCCGATGATGAGCTCGCGCTGGCCCCGGCCGATGGGCGTGACGGAGTCGATGGCTTTGAGGCCGGTCTGCAGCGGCTCCTTGACCGGTTCGCGCTCCAACACGGTGGGGGCTAGGTGCTCGATGGGCCGGGACTCGGAGGTCACCACGGGTCCCTTGCCATCGAGGGGCCGGCCCAGGGCGTCGACGACCCGCCCGAACAGGTTCTCGCCCACGGGCACCTGAACGATGCGGCCCGTCGTCTTGACCTCATCGCCCTCCTTGATGCTCGTATCGTCGCCCAGGAGGACGGCGCTGACGCTGTCCTCTTCCAGGTTCAGGGCCATGCCCATGATCGGCTGGCCGGTGGTGGGGTCGGGGGGGAACTCCAGCAGCTCGCCGGCCATGGCCTCGGACAGTCCGTATACCCGGGCGATGCCGTCTCCCACCTGCAGAACCGTCCCCACGCCAGCCAGGTCGACCGATGTGCGGTACGACTCCAGCTCCTGCTTGAGGATATCCGTTACTTCCTCGGGCCTGATTCCCATAGCGATCTACCGTCTCCTAGCTTCGGCTGGCTCGGAGCCTGCCGACCACGTCCTGGCCTTTCATCTCCCTGCGTAGCCGCTCGAGACTACCCCGCACGCTGCCGTCCCATACTCGGTCGCCCACTACAGCCACCACCCCGCCAAGTAGCGAGGGGTCCACTTGCGTCTGGACCTCCACGCGCTTGCCGGTAAGCTGGCTAAGTGTCTTGCTCAGCTCGCCGATCTCGTCGGAGGTCAGGGGCACGGCGCTGCTTACCTTCGCCGTCTCCAGTCCCTCGTGGGCGAGCCAAAGCTCTCGGTACTCACGGCAGACCACGTCGAGCTGATCGGCTCGGTCCTTGCCGACCAGGATCCGGAAGAAGTCCAGCACGGTGTCCGAGACCGCTCCCTCGAGGGCCACCTCGATGGCTCGGCGCTTGGACGCCGTGGCAACGAAGTGCTGCTCCACGAAGTTCTTGACCTCGGGCATGGACTCCAGCCGCGCCATGGCCGTCTGGAGGTCGCGATGGACCTCTTGGACCATGCCGCGCTCCAAGGCGATCTCGAAGAGGGCCTTGGCGTATCTTCCTGCCGCCCGAACGTTACGCACGCGCTCGCTCCGCTTCCGTTACGATGAAGTCTCAGACTCCAGCTCGTCGATGAACCCGCGCACCAGTCTGCGGTGATCCTCGTCGTCCAGGCTCTCGGAGACGACGCGCGAGGCGGCGTCGATGGAGAGGTCCACGATGTGGTCCTGGATCTGCTTGAGGGCTTTCTCCTTCTCGCGCTCGATCTGCGCCAGGCTCCGATCCCGAATGCCCTCGGCTTCCTTGTGTGCCTCTTCCTTGATCTCGTCGGCGATGCGGCGCGCCTCGGTCATGGCTTCCTGGATGCGATCCCGAGCTTCGGTCTCGATCCCCGCGATCCGGCGCTCGTACTCCGTCCGGACCGCCTCCATGGCCCTCTCATCGCGCTCCGCGTTGTTCAGCCGCTCGGCGATCTCCTCGTTTCGGGCCTGCATCATGTTGCCGATGGGCCCGAAGAGGAACCGCTTCAGGATAAGGTAGAGGATGACGAAGGCAACCGCCTGCATCACCAGGAGCTGCGGCTGCAGCCCGATCTGCTCCATTATCTGAGCCATACCAAACGCCTCCCGCTCCGCCCGGCCACGAAGGCTCCGGGCGGCCGGCTCGCTCCAAACTCCACGCTCCTACCGGATGGTCCCCCAGGGACCACTACGCTCCGGTGATCGTCTCGAGGGTCGGGAGCTTGCCCTGGAGCAGGAAGAAGACGAGCAGGGCGTAGATAACGATGGACTCGATCAGAGCCAGCGAGATGATGAGGTTCGAGCGAATGTCGCCCGATGCGCTCGGCTGGCGGGCGATGCTCTCGAAGGCCGAAGCCGCCGCCTTCCCCTGGCCGATACATGCCGACAGCGCCGCGATGGACACCGATAGGGCCGTGCCGATCGCCAGGAACGCAAAGTACCACTGTGCCTGTCCGAAGTTCTCCATTTTGAGCCTGCCTCCTTAATGCCTATGCATGAGCCGCTGCGGGCTCATCGTGCGTATCATCGCCGTGGACTTCGTGGTGGTGCTCCAGGAAGCCCGCGATATACGAGCAAGTCAGGGCCGTGAACACGTAGGCTTGGAGCATACCCGTGAACACGGCGAACATGGTCATGGGGGTGTGGAGCGGAATCGCGATCAAGAACATGGTAATCGCCAGGAAGTGCAGCACCTTGTCCTCGCCGCCCACGTTCCCGAACAAACGGAAGGCGAGGGACAGGGGCCGGGCGATCTCCCCCACGATATGAATCGGGATGTTGATGGGAAACAGCCACCAGGGCTCTCCCACGAAGTGCCCCAGGTAAGACTTGACGCCCGTCTTCTTGATGGCCACGTAATGGACGTAGATGATGGCCACCAGGGCCAGGGCGAAGGTCGTGTTCAGGCCGAGCAGGTAGTCGCCCTCGGAGACTCCGACGGGCGAGATCAGGCCCGGCACCAGACCAGCCCAGTTCGCCAGGGTGATGAAGATGAATAGAGTGGCGATGAAGGGCGCGTGCTCCTCGCCGCCGGGGCCGATGGCGTCCCGCGTGAAGTTGCGGAGCCCCTCGGCGCACATCTCGACGAAGCCCGTGGTGTCCTTCTTGGGGATGCGGCTCAGGCGCCGCCGGACGTAGCTGGCAACCCAGATGAGGCCACCGCACATGAGCCAGGTCATCACCACGAAGGGCTGGAAGACGGAGGTCGCCGTCGCCTTGGCCTTCTCGGGCGTCATGCCCAGGGCATCGAAAATGGGAGTAAAGGTGTTCCGGAGGAGAAGGCAGAGCCGGTTGAAGACGGTATGCTGCTCGTGCCACGGCATGCCGTGACCGTGGCTTTCCCCGTGGCCCTCCCCATCGTGCTCGGCGCTTCCGTGAGCCTCGGCCGCGGCTGCGTCGTGGGGCTGCTCGACCTGGTGCGGATCCGCTTCGGCTTGTGCCGGTGGGCCGGCGAGTACAAGCGCGAAGACGCATAGTAGGGCGCTCAATCGGACCTACCTCTCACGGCATGGTGCTTATTCCTCCGGCTCGCTCGAAGGTCCTGCCACCGGGCGCCCATCCGCAGCCCAATCCCCCCAGGCCTTGCCCACGGCCTTGAGGGCACCGACCACCAGCGGCACGGTCACGCCGCCAGCGATGGCCGGCACGTTCAGCCCAAACACCGGTATATAGAGATACAGCATTATAGCAATCATGGGAAGCAGCAGTAGGTTCATCAGTTTGAGCCAGATCAGCCGGCTCTTGTCGCCCGGAGCCGTGGCCACGATCACCAGAAGCTCGACGGACAGGAACACCATGAGGGCCAGCGCCGCGCCGGCGATGACGCCCACCCACACCGTCCACTCGAATCCTCGGAAGTACATGACCAAGGCGATGAGGGGCGCGAACCACGCCGTCTCGCGGTACACGCGATGGATGAAGCCCAGATCGAACTTCACGGTCCTCCCCTGCCCTCCTCGCGCTCCCGGCGCTCGCGCTCGCTGCGCTTCTCCAGCCGCCGGCTTATGGCCGCTACCTCGCGCATGCCCGCGGCGAAGCCCACCAGGGTGAGGCCGATGGTGAACCAAGGGGTCTCCAGCGCCAGCCGCTGATCCAGCAGCCAACCGAGAGCAAAGCCCACGACGATGCAGGCGGCCAGGCCGAACCCCAGGTTCAGGCCCTCCACCGCCCACGATCCGCTCCTGCGACGACTCATGGCGTACCGCTTTCCCGGGCCGTCACTCGCCGGAGGCAGCGTCCTCCGCTCGCTCGGCGGCAGCCCCCGACTCAGCGGCGGCGCCCAGCTCCTCCACCTCCTGGCGGCTGAGAACCTTGTCCAGGTCCAGGAGCAGGAGAAGCCGCTCGTCGTAGCGGCCCACGCCCCAGAGGTACTCGCTATCCACCGATGCCACGGCGGCCGGCGGGGGCTTCACCGAATCGCCGGGCAGGGTCAGCACCTCGGTCACGCTGTCGACGGTGCATCCCACCACTTGGTCGGCCATCTCCACGACGATGATCCGGTCCTGGGATTGGTCCTCGCCAGCGGCGATGCCGAATCGCTCCTGGAGGTCGATCACGGGGATCACCATGCCCCGTAGGTCGATGACGCCCTTCACGAAGGGCGGCGTCCTGGGCACCTGGGTGATCTGCTCCATGGGGATGATCTCGCGTACCCGATCAATGGCGACACCGAACTCCTCGGACCCGATGTCGAATACCACAAGCTGGATGTCCTCGAACTTCGCTTCCTGATCGCCCGAGCCTTGCTCGGTCATTCAGGGCCTCCTCCCTCCCCACCCTCGCATCCGCTACCGCGCGACATCTTCTCACTTGCGGCCCCGAGACCTTTCGGCGACGAGGAGGCGCTCCCCGGTCCAGGTCGTATCCTAGGGTCAGGCGCGACGCGCCGGCAGGCGGACAGGGAGGCGCGACCCATGCGAGTGATGGTGATCAACGGCGGCCCGCGGCGGGCGGGCAACACCACCAAGGTGCTGGGCTGGCTCGCCAGCGATCTGGCCGACGGCGGCCATGAGGTGGACGCGGTACATCTGGCGGATCAGGAGATCCGCGGCTGCATCTCCTGTTTCGGCTGCAAGCGCGAGGGAACGGGCTTCAACTGCATCCTCAAGGATGACGGGACCGATCTCCTGTCTCGGATTAAGGCAGCCGATGCCACGGTCCTGGGCGCGCCCCTCTACTTCTGGGAGTTCCCCGCGAAGATGAAGGCCCTCATCGATCGCTGCTTCTGCCTGGCCGCAGGCTACGGCTCGGACGAGCATCGCTCGGCCCTGGACGGCAAGGCTCTGGCGCTCGCCGTTACGTGCGGCGGCCCCATGGAGGGCAACGCCGACCTGATCGTGGAGGCTTACCAGAGGATCGCCGCCTTCCTCAGGGCCGATGCCGTGGGAGAGCTAGTCGTTACCGGCACCACCCACGAACCGAAAGACCTGCCCGAGGACGCGCGGGACAAGACGAGGGCCCTCGCCGAGGCGATCTCAACGCGCGCGGGTTGATCGCTCTCTGCGACAACCGTGCCCCTTCAAGCCCAGCCCACTACGGTGGACCCCCCTGTGGTC
>WJIW01000089.1 GCA_014730065.1 Armatimonadia bacterium
CGATGGCACGGCACGCGGGGAGCTGCCCGAGGGTACCTATCAAATCGGCTGGTTCTTCGACCAGCCTCTTGAGTCGCACCATTGCCTTCGCCAGCGCGAGCTCGAAGTGGCCGCGGGGCAGGAGCATCGATTCGTCATGGAGTTCCGACCCACGGTCAGCGTTAGCGGACGGGTGCTCGCCCCCGACGCCGAGCGAGTCGGCCTCGCGGACGTTAGCTTCACCAGTCGGGAGCCACTCTACTCCCAACGCGTGGACGTGGATCGGGACGGTCACTTCGAGCTTCGCATCCTCCCCGGTGACTACCAGGTCAGGACCAACCGGCAGGTGTTCGGCAGGATGAGCCCCAGAGGCGATGAGGAGGCACAGGCCATCACGGTGCCGCCGGAGGGGCTGCGTGACCTGCGGCTTGAGCTACCGCCTCAGGAGGAGACCGTGGCTCCGGGTCACCATGCCGTCGAGGTGACCGTGCTCGACTCCGCCGGCGCACCCGTGGAGGGTGCCAAGGTGTTCGTGGAGGATGAGCCGAGGCCCGGTCACACTGCGCCGAGGGTCAGAATGGCCGCCCCATGGGAGCGGAAGACGACCGGCCCCGATGGCCGGCTACGGATCTACCTCGATGAGACGATGACACATTGGGTAAGCGCCCGGACCGACACCCTCGCTACCCCCGAACCGACACAGGTGGAGGTCGACGGCGAGGAGTCGCTGACACTCACGGTCGAGGCCGGCGTGCTCTGCACCGCACGGGTCCGGCTCGTGGGTGGCGCGGGGCAGGCGACCCCGGTACCTGAGCCACGCCTCGTCGTGTCGCGCGGGATCGACAACAAGCTCCCCTTTGAGTGGATCGAAGCGGAGCCGCAGGGAGACGGAGTATTCCGCTTCTCGGGATTGTGGCCGCGAGTCACGTACAGCGTCCTCCTCGGTGGCGACCGCTACGTCGAGACGACCAGCGGGGAGTGGGAAGCTGTGCCGGGGGCCTCCCACGACTACGGGGAGCTGGTGCTGCGAAAGCGCGACGCCGAGCTGGTCGGGCGAGTCGTGGACCCCGAAGGCCACGGCATTGCGGGTGCGACCGTGGCCATCGACGGCGGCTGGCACCGCGAGCCGCTGGAGACCGAGACGGCGGCAGATGGCACCTTCCGGCTCAGCCGACTTTCGCCCCAGGGCGAAGACGTAGTGGTTCGGGCGGACGGGTACATGGTGGCCCGCGTCCATGGGGTCCCCGACGGCGGGCCCGCTACCATCGTGCTGGAGCCGGTGCCCGAACCGGTTTTCGGCGACCCCATCCCGCCCGCCACCCAGCCGCTCCCCTCGGCCATGGAGCTGACCCCCCGCATCACGGCCATTGCCGAGGGCCTCGCCACCCGACTCGAGGAGATGCCCGATCCCGCGGCGGAGGGTGCCATCTGGTCGCTGCTCGTCTCGTACGCGGCTTACGATCTGGAGTCGGCGCGTAGCCTCATGCCTGAGGAGCTGGCCCTGGGTGTGAACGCGGAGATGATGGATCGGTTCTTGTGGTCGGCATGGGCGGCGAGCCGGCTAGATGCCTCGACGAGCGCCGATCAAGCCGAAGCACTTCTGGAGGATCTTCAGGAGGCTGGCGGCTTCCATGTGGACACGATCGCGCGGGTGGGCGTCCGAGCCGTGGAGGCCAATCCCGACTTGGCCGCCGCCTGCGCGGAGACGCTGCTCGACCCACCCGATGATGCTGGTCATCCCCCCGTAATCGACACCGTGGCCCTGGCGGGGGCGGCGCACATCCTACTACTGCTGGGCGACGACCGGGGCGAGGCGACGGTTCGCGCCGCGGTGGCCAGCCTGGATGGGCTCGGCGCTGACGAGCGCTCATTCGTCGCGGAGCCGCTCGCCATTCCCCTGGCCCTCGTCGACGTGGAAGCGGCATTGGACCTCTTCGAGAACGAGGAGGATAGCTACTTCGGCGACGCTCAGGTGGTCGCCAACTCCTTGGCGCGGTTTGACCCACAGGAGGCCGTTCGGCTCTGTAAGCGCCGAGGCATGCGCCATGGGGGCCTGTCGCTGGCGGAGTGCTTGGGCTTCTTCCCGCCCGAGGATCTGGACCAAGCCATGGAGCTGGTCGCTAGCATCGAAGACCCCGGCAGTCGCTGCCTCAGCTTAGCCCGACTCGTTCACGTGGCGCCGGAGGGCCGGAAGCGCGAGGTCTTCCTGCGCGCCGTCGAGGTGGCTCTCACCGAGGCGCCGGGCCAGGGCCATGGCGACGTCGATGCCCGCCTCGTGGCTCAGCTCGCATGCCTCGGTCGCCGACTCGGCTACGAGGGCTACCTGACCCTGGCGCGACTGGCCGCCGAAAGGGTCAGAGCGTCGGCGTCAAGCCCCGACACCGCATGGGAGTTCTATATGGGCGCTACGGAGGTCGCGCCAATCCTCGCCTTTGTGGATCGCGATCTGGCTCGGGAGCTTCTGGAGGAGGCCATGGCCCAGCCGCCGCCGGAGCTCGACGCTCCCCAGGAGGTCACCGGATGGTACCAACTGGAGCTTGCCGCCGCCGCGGCGGAAGTCGATATCGACTGGGGCCTGGCGATGATGGAGGAGTGGGGACTTGGGGACTCGTCCGTCGACCCGCGGATCGCCGTCTTCGCCGTCGAGGAGCTGCTGCAGCGGTTCCTGTGGAGCGACGAGAGGCGCGAGGACGAGCTTCTCGCGGCCGACTACGAGGCGGGAGTGATACCGCGGCTGCTCCCGCAACGATGGTGACCGTCCACAGGGCCGCGAACTACATGAAGCGACGAAACCTGACCCGGGCTCGGAGTATCAGACCATAGGGGACGGTAGCGGAAGCGGTTGGGCTCTCCGTGCCGGCGCCGTTGGCGTCGGGTAAGGGAACAGGGGTGGCGACGTGCGACGTGCGGTAATGGCTCTTGCGCTTCTTCTTGCCCTCGCACAGATGGCCCTGGCGCAACGGTTCCCGTGGTCTCACCAGGAACCAGCAACCGTGGCGGTCCAGAGCGAGGATGGTGAGCCCTTGGACTCGCGGGTATGGGTCTGGCGATGGACGCTGGACGACCCCGCGACCGTAGCCGAAACGGGACTCCCCATTGCCCTATCGCGCATGGTGTCCCTGCCGGCAGGCGAGTCTCTGCCCCTCTCCCAGGACGAGCTGGAGGGCGCCATCGTGGCCCACGCCAAGGGACACGGCATCGGCATCGCTCTGCTCCTGGGCCGCGAGCAGCGGATCATCCGGCTTCCAGCGGCTAGGGCGCGTGCCGTGAAAGTCGTCGACCCGGACGGGGGACCCGTTCAGGGAGCGAAAGTAATGCCCTTGCCGGGCTCGGGCAGTTGGGAGGCCGGCTACCGGCAACCCAACTGCCTCTTCGAGCCCTTCGCGGAGACGACGGGCCCCGACGGCGTGGCCCACGTGCCGCGGGTAAATGTGGACCACCCCTCGCTTGTCGCCGTCTCGGCGCCCGGGTACGGCACCATCGACGTCGCCATAACCGACCGGGGACCCGTGTGGCTGGAGCCCTCCGGAACGCTGCGCATCCAGGTCTCGGGCGCCACCGATCCCCGATCACTGGAGGGCCTCGTGCTCGCGTGGGTGGGCCGCACCCAGAACCGTGGCTCCTTCGCCCAAGCGCACTGCGTGATCGACGCCAATGGCCGGGCGACGGTCGACCTGCCCGCCGGCGAGTACTCGCCCACACTGCTGCGGCCCGCAGCGTCCGACTGGCGCCTGGTCGAGCCGCCGCCCAATGTGTTCGTTGGCCCCACTGAGGATACCCCAGTGACGGTGGAGCTCGGTCGGCTCGTCCAGGTCTCGGGGGTTGTGGTCGACCCGGCGTCGGGACGAGGTGCCGCCGCCTCCGTCCGGCTCAGGGGATCGTCCTTACCCCGCACCTACTCGAGCAGTGTGATGTCCGATGGCTCCTTCAGTGCAGACGTACTGCCCGGTGAGCACTCGCTGGTCATCGGGCGCCCACGCGAATCGCCTCCCCAGCGAGGCGGGATGACAATCTCAGTGCCGCCCGAGGGGTTGGACGGAATCGTGGTCGAGGCGCCCATCCCCCTTGAACCGAGGGAGCCCAGCCAGCATCACTTGGCCGTGCTCGTGCGCAGCCCCGATGGGGACCCCGTCCCCGCCGCGCGTGTATTCGCGTGCGACGAGCGGGGCATGTCACGGGATTCGGAGATGCGCTACAGGGGCACGGCAACGGGCCGCGATGGAGTGGCCCTCGTCTCCCTCGCTGAGCCCGAGGAGGTCTGGCTATCGGCGCGCTGGCGCGGTATGGCGACCGAGGAGCCCGTGCACGTTCCCGCTGGCGAGGGCGAGATCCCGGTGGAGCTGACCCTCCGGCCCGGCGTACTCGCTTCCGCGCGTGGCCGGGTGGTGGATGCTCGGGGCGAGCCGCAACGGTGTCGCCGCGCATCGGTATCACCAGGAGTGGAGCGGACGCCCTGGCCAGACTGGTCGCAGGCAGCGACCGTGACCGACTACCTGGGCTATGCCCGGTTCGAGGGCCTATGGCCGGAGCGGGAATACTCGCTGCGGCTACTGGATCCGAGCCGGCGGCCGGTCCTGGGTCCCACGCATCGGGCGGAGAAGGGAGCCACGGTGGACCTGGGCGTCCTCGTCGTCGAGTCCCACGATGGACGCCTGACTGGTACCATCGCCGATCCCGACGGCAAGCCCATCCCGGGCGCGGCCATCTGGACGCGTCGGACCCTTCAAGGCCCAGCCTACGCTCGCACGGACGACGAAGGAGAGTTCCGCCTGGAGCGCCTGATGCCCGGGCCGCGGATCGTCGTCGCTGAGGCCGATGGGTACCGGTCCCTGTATGCCGAAGTCGGCGATGACGGCCCGCTAGCTCTGACCCTGGAGCCCGCGAGGCCCGTCGCCTTCGGGGTCCCCGCGCCTGCTCCCCTCGTCCCTCGGCCGTCGGTGGAGTGGGTCTCTACGGCTCTGCTGCCCACGGTCATGGCCGACCTGGACGCAAGCACCGATGAGCGGGTCGGGTTCAGTCTCAGTATGGCCATCGCGGGGTGGGATCCCGAGCTAGCCCGGGATGTGCTGCCGGCGGAATACGGATCACACCCCGGGGTGCTCGCCAGCCTCTCGTGGCTGTCGACGGTCGCGAATCTGTCCGCGCACTCTAGCCCGGAAGAAGCCGCCACCCTCTTCAGCCAGCTCGATGGCCTCGCCGTCGCCGATCCAGATCGGCTGGTACGTGTCGGGCGGCAGGCGGCGAGTCGTAACCCGGGGTTGACGGCTGAGATCGCCGAGGGCCTGATGGCCGTGGGCGGTCAGGAGGATCGCGAACCGCTGCCACGAGCCCGGCTGCTAGCTGGTGCGGCGCACCTCCTGCGCCTACTCGGGGATCCCCGCGCGGAAGCCGTCGCCTTGCGGGCCGCCGATGGTATCGATGACCGCATCGGTGCTGCGGCCGCCGGTGACACAGCATCGCTGACTCGGGACCTGGCGGTGGTCCTCCCTGATGTGGCCCTCAGATTCGCGCTTGATCCTCAGTTCTGGCCTGGTGCGAATGAGATCGGACAGAGACGGTGCTTCCAGCAGACTGTCCGCGCTATAGCGACTCACGACCCCGCTCGGGCGCTCGCATTAGTTGATGGGTTCCCCGAGCTCAGGGGGAGCCGCGATGCGTGCATCGCAGACCTGGTGGGCTACTTCCCGCCAGAGAGAATTGAGATGGGTTTCACGCTGGCGCTTAGCCTGCCGAGCCCGGCACACCGCACCCGAGCTCTCGCGGGCCTCGCGTGGGCCGCTCCGGAGGCAGGTAAGGGGCAGATCTACCTCGAGGCCCTCGAGGCCGCGGAGGCAGCCGGCGACGGCGTGAGCCCCTTCACCCTGGCTCAGCTCGCAGCCCTGGGCCGGCACATTGGCTACACCCAGGCCGAGGACCTGGCCATGGAGGCGGCCGTGGCCACGGGGATCTGGGACGGCGCCGTCGACATGAGCCGGTCCCAGGCGGTCCTCGATGTGGCCGAGACGATATCCCTGGTCGACCCCGATCTATCCAAGACGATGATCGGCTACGTATGGACACGAATGGGACGCGAGTCGCAGGTTCGGCAGCAGGGCATGTGGGCCCAGTTCCGCGTAGCGGTTCTCAAGGTGGCCATGGTGGTCGACCCCACGTGGGCGCTGGAGCTGATCGAGGAGTGGGCAGCTCGCGGCGACGAGGGGGGATGGCACGCCTTCGGGGCACCGAACGCGGGCTACTTCCTTCATCCACTACGACTGAGCCCGGAGCGCCGTGAGGATCTGCTGCTTGAGGGTGAGTTCGGCCACGGCCTCCGGCCGGCGCTGGTGCCGATGCGCACGGGGCGGTAGGCGGGGCGGCTGCACAGCGAAGCGGTCGACCCAGGGGCGCCGACAGCGTCGGTCGGCGCACCTGGGGGGATAGCGGCCAGCACGCGGATGGGGCCAGAGGGCGGGAGCCTATATCCGGCCCCGGCGCCAGGCGTCATGGGGGTCCCAGCCGTTGCCGTCTCGGAACATCCATAGACGCCCATGGGTGGTGGCGAAGGCCACCAGGCCATCGGGTCTCAGCACCGGCCCGCCGGTGACCACGTCGTGGCCCGAAGCGCCCTTGGCCTCGCGAGGGTCGTAAGCCCACTCCACAGCCGGGTAGCCTTGTGCCAGCTCGCATGCGGCTTCCCGGTCCGGGTTCCTGGGCCGTGCCTCCGACGTGTTGATGCAAGCGAAGAGGCCATCCTCCAGACCCACGTACAGGCGGCCCGCGGGATCGGTCACGGGTTGGGACATACCTCCCGCCCGGCGCGAGCTCACGCCCACCGGGCTATGCTTGACCGAACCGGCCCTCACATCCGCTTCGATGAGGTAACCTTGTGCCACGCAGCAGACGCTGCCCCCTCGAGTGATGGCCAACCCGGCGCCTTCCTCGGGCCGGTGCCTGAGCTCGATGCCCCCAGCGAGCTTGGCGTACTGGGAGCTCCATGAGTGGAGTATGGTGCCCACGACGAGGTGAATGGCGCCATCGGGGCCCACGGCGACTCGACTCCGCGGCGGCCCTCCCGTCTCCAGCTGCCGCACCTCGCCCGCGACCGAGACCACGTCGACGCCGGAGCCGTGCTGTGCCAGCAGACTCCCATCGCCGGCGAGTGCCAGGTGCCCGGGCGTGCCGCCGGGGAGGTCAACCGCTACCTGGCTGGCGGGTGGGCCGGCGGCGAGGGTGGCGCTCGGCGCCAGAAGGTGTGCCGACGCGCCGGCGACCACCCATACCGCGCCCGTACGCGGGTGCACGACGGGCCGGTGGGTGATCCGATCGGGCCCGCAGGACCAGCGCACCTCGCCGTCGTGGGTTACGGCGACCAGGCCGCCCCCCGTTGGCGCCAGTAGTAGGCTCCCTGGAGCCCATGCGGGCGCCGCCGTCAGGATGCCCAGCCCCGGCGGCGACCACCTCGTCATGGGGATGGACTGGTAGTTGGGCTCACCGGTGGGCTGAGGGCGGGCGGCGTACATCGCGCCATCGGCGGCAACGCATACCAGCGCCCCATCGGGGAACGCCACTGGGGCCGCGTGCTGCATCCACTCCACGCCCTGGCTCTCGGCGCAGTCGGTGAAGGCCTGCCGCCGCCCCTTGCCGAGGCGGCCCACCAGCCACTCGCGCCGTGCCGATCGCTTGCTGCTGCCCTGCATGCCCGAAACGAAGTCACCCGGGCATGGGGACATGACAGGGCCCCGGAAGGGGGTCTCACCGGTGAAGCGCGAGCCGTCGTCGGGCCATAGGTCCGCGGCTGCCGAGGCGGCTTGTACGGCCTGAGCGCCGCCGACCGACCACTCCGCTAGGGACACGTCGAAGACGGGGCAGTCGCCCCCGACCACGTCCCTGCCACCGGCCTGGATCTTGTAGCCCACCGCTCCCCAGAGTCCCAACCTCGCGGAGGCGGTCCCGCCGCTGTCGTCGTACGCCGCGCTGACTGTGAGGTAAGGGGTCTTAGTGCTGAGGGTGAGGCTGGCCGAGGCGATGGGGTCGAGGCCGGCGATGAGCACGCTCGCTTCGGTCAGTAAGAGATCGAGGTCCAGGTCCAGGCTGCCGCTCAGGTTCGCCTCCTGCTCCCACTCCTTGATCCACCTCAAGCTCGGCTCGGGGAGACCGTCGCCGACCCGCACACCCATGGTCACGCCCGCGGCGCCCTTGGCCCGGTACGTGCCCTCCGCGGCCAGCTTCAGGTGGATGGCCGTGGACACGTCCAGCTCGCCCGATAGGTGAGGTGGAGCGTGCCACTTGATGGTCTCAATCAGGGGAATGGTCTTGCGCCAGTCCTTGAGCGCCTCGGGTGTCTTGACGGTCAGGGTCACCGAGCCAGCGACGACAGGGGTCGCCTCGGCAACGTACGCCTGCCCCCCCGGCCCATGCGATTGTCCCCACCTCGCCGCGATGCTGATCGCCAGCTCGCAGGTACCCGTCACCGGGTCTCCCTCATCGCCGAAGCGGAGCGTTCCGGAGTAGATCGGATAAGTCTTCTCGCCCGATGGAAGCTGTCCTGAGGCCCAGTCAGGGAGTCCAGTCGGGCCATCGGTCGAGGCCGCCTGGACACCCGTGCCTAGTATTGCCGAATCGCCGCGCACTTGCAGTTCCGCGCTTGCAGGCATTCCAATCCCATCCCTTCAGGTGAGTCGTTCACTCCAGCAGTACCGGGATGGAATTGGGTCATCCACGGTCGGACACCTCCCTCCGTTGATGTTCCCTTTAAGTGGAAATTGTGAGGTGAGTTCTGCTTGGGGACGGCCCTGCCGGCCGGCGCTAGGCCACGCTGCCTGCCTTCAGCTCGCGGAGCCACGAGACCCACTCGGCCATGCCGTCGCCCGTCTTGGTTGACAGGCCGAGGATCTCGGCATTGGGCTTCACCTGTCGGATGGAGTGGGTGAGGGATTCGAGCGAGACGTCGACGTAAGGCGCCAGGTCGGTCTTGGTGACCAGCGCCAGGTCGGTCTCCAGGATCGCCTTCGGGTACTTGATGGGCTTGTCAGCGCCTTCGGCCACGCTGATCAGCACCACCCGGCGATGCTCCCCGAGGCGGAAGCCGACCGGGCAGACCAGATTCCCTACGTTCTCCACGAACAGCAGGTCCGTGCTGTCCAGATCCAGTTGGGCCAAGGCTACCGTGACCGACTCGGCCGTCAGGTGGCACGTCGCGCCGTGGTGTTGGGTGTTGATCTGGATTGAGGGGATCCCCTTGTCGCGCAGTCGGTCGGCGTCGGCCTCGGTGGCCACGTCGCCGACGATCACCGCCAGCCGGGAGGCATCGCCCCAGGCATCCGCCGTCGCCTCGAGGAGCGTGGTCTTCCCCGCACCCGGGGATGAGAGCAGCCCCACGCAGAGCACTCCCGCATCGGCCAGGGCACGCTGGTTCGCTTCGGCCGTGGAGTCGTTGCCCGCTAGGACATCTCGCGAGAGATCGATTCTCATGGCCTCTGTTCATCCTCCACATCCACGCCGGTGACGCTGAGGCCCCGACCGGAACGGATCTCGACCTGGGTGCCGCCGCATTCGTCACAGATCAGGAAGGGCTCGGCTGCATGCCATTCCCGCCGGCAGCTCTCGCACCAGAGCACGAGGGGCTCGATGGTCAGCGCCAGCTCGGCGCCCGCAAGACGGGTCTCGGTCTTGGCGGCCTCGAAGGCCAGCTCCAATGCTTCGGGCACTACGCCCGACAACTCACCGACCAGCACCTCGACTCGGCCCACCGGCGCGGCCACGCCCCGCTCGTCCAGCCCAGACTCGACGGCCTCGATCAGCCGGCATGCAATGGAGTACTCGTGCATGGCGCGTCTCCGCTACTCCTGATCGCCCACGAGCCGGTAGGCATCGTCATCGAAGGCGGCCGTCACGGTCGGCGCCTGGCCGTCGGTCAGCCTTTGATGATTGCGCCGCATCACCGCTCGTGCCGCATCCACGATAGCACAGGGGAGTAGCTGGCTGCGAGCGTCGGGGTAGGTGCCCGCCAGGTCGGCCGCGGAAGCCCCGTGCAGCCGCACCCGCGCAACCCTCTCGAGGCAGTCTACGAGGCTGTCCTTGCCGTAGCCAAGGTGGCAGGCGCTACCGTCGGGCCTTCGGACCCGGCGGAAGAAGTGAGTGTTCGAGGTTCGCGATCCGCCCGTCTCGATCCAGTAGCGGAGGCCGCGGTACTGGCTGTCGGACTCCACCTTGCCCCGGGACATGACCAGCTCGCTCTCCTGGTTCACGGGACCCTCGAAGTCAGGTGGGGTAATCCAGTTGTTGTCGTAGGTGACGGCCGTGCCGCATTCATGCACCACGGTGACCTGGGTCGCGTCGAAGGCATCGATGCCGAACTCGTCGAGGAGCAGGCGCTTCTGGCCCGTGGCGTACAGGGCCGATGGGCGGAGTTGGAGGTAGTGGCAGAACAGATCGATCCAGTGGATACCGACGTACGAGAAGGGATCGCTCTCCTCGGCCCACTTGAAGGTCACCGTCGAGACCTCCAGGGGCTCCTCCAGGACCCCGCGGGCATGGATGGGTGAGCCCATGTGTCTGACCAGGTCCCTGAAGATGCGGATGTGATCGGGGTCGTACCGCTTGTGCATGTCCACACCGACGATGAGGCCCTTGCTCTCCGAGAGGCCGACGATCTCCCTGGCCTCCTCCGCCGATAGGCACAGGGGCTTCTCGGCGACTACGTGGACGCCGGCCTCCAGAGCCGCCATGATGGGCTCGTAGTGCAGGTTGTCGGGGGTCGCCACGACCAGGACGTCCAGGTCGGCCGCCTCGAGCATGTCCACCCATGGCTCCTCGCCCGAGAAGACCTCGGGGGCGTCGCCGGCGTTGTTCACGAAGTCGCCCTTGGCCCGGGTGCCCGAATCAGGGCTGCGGGTTCCGATGGCGACTGTGCGGACGCGGACGTCTTGGTAGGCGGGGCACCAGTCGTCGAGGCCGATGCGATCCAGGTACGGGGCGAGCCCATTGCGGTGGAGGTCCCAGAGACTGCCTGCGACCACGTCGGCGCCGTACATGCCGTACCCCACCAGCCCTACACGAATCACGCGCATCTCAAGACCCTTCTCTCCGTTGGTCAGTGGCTTGTTGCCCTACTAGTCCCGGGGCATCCAGCGTGGCTCGGCGTAGGCGCTGTCGTACACCGCCGGCGAGTCCCACTCCGAGTTCACCGCCATCCGCAGTGGCCCTCCGCAGTGTGGACAGTCCTCGGGGATCGTCAAGGGGCGAGCCAGGCGCCGCATGAGCGGGCTGCCGAGTCCTATGAGGATCGAGAGCACGCCGCCGATCCACGAGACGGCGGGGCCAAGTACCGAGAACATGCCCAGGCCCACGGCCACCGCGAGAGCAGCCACCAACAGGCCCATCACCACGGTGATCCCGCCGCCGGGCTTGGTTCGGGCGGCCCAGCGCATGCACAGTGGGCACTTCACGTACCGGTCTTCGTCGACGGCGGCGTCGGCGCCGGGCTGGGCGTTCTGCCATGACGTGTACTCGTCCCATTGCAGGCTTCGCCGCAGCCACTCGTCATTGTCGTCGTAGGACCGCAGGTCACCGGACTGGGGCGACCATTCGCCCTGGTCGCGATCCCACTCCGCACCCGATTCCCACTGCCACTGATCGGCATCGTCATCGAAGGCCCATCCCGAATCTCGGTCGTCGGTGTCCCACTGCATCGGATGCCTCCAGTGGCCGAGGGGGTTAGCCCATGGCCAATCCCTCGTCGAGCATGGCCAGGTAGTTCTCGGCGGGCACGTAACTGGCGATGGAGTTGCCCGAGCCCAAGGCGAAGCGGCCCTTGGGCGCGCACGCCTCCACGATCTTCCGCACGCGCTTCCGAACGTCGTCGGTCGAGCCCCGGGTGAGCAGGTCGACATCGACGCCGCCCAGCAGGGCGATGTCGCCGCCCCATCTCTCGTGGGCCTTCTCGATGGGTAAGATCGCGTCCTCGAAGGAGTGCTTGCCATCGATGCTCACTCCTTCGATAAGGTCGGGCATGATCTTGCTGATCTCGCCGCAGGAGTGGAGGCAGTAGGGCAGCCCCTTGGCATGGGCCATGGCGGCCATCTTCTCATGCCATGGCAGAATCAGCTCGCGCAGATGATCGGGCGAGATGAGGGTCCCGGTGCGGAAGCCCATGTCGTCGCCCTGGAGGACCATCACCAGCCCCGGCAACTCCAAGATACGCTCATAGAAGGCCACGATCCGCTTGCCGATGTTCTCGCAGATGGCCTTCACCAAGGGCGGGTCGTCGACCAGCAGGTAGGAGAGCTGCTCGTACGAGAGCAGGGACGAGAGGTGCTCGTAGGGCCCGCCACCATGGCAGGTGACGAAGCCCATGCCCTCGGGCAGGCGCTCGCAGATCCGCTCCAAGACCCAGAAGGACGCCTCGGATACATCGGGCCAAGGGTAGGTCTCGAGCTGCTCCCAAGAGGTGATGGTCCCCTCATGCTCGTCCCACCAGACTCGCTGGCCGGCGGCCATGGTGGGATCATCGCCGGTGACGCTCTTGCGGCTGAAGGGCAAGCCCACCTCCAGGCGGACGATGTCGTAGCCCAGTCGATGCCACATGGCGACCAGGTTGTCCAGGTAAGCCTCCCACGACGCGGCTTCGGGGCCGGGATCCACCCACTCCCTACCGAGTAGCTCGGTAACGATGGGTCTCATCACCACGGGATCCACGATGTACTCGATCAGGGGCACCCGGTCGAGAACCCGTTCGCCCCGGATCTGGGCGACGAGATCCTCGGCGCTGGGTTTCGGGTCTTGTACGGGCAGGTTCCGCAGGTCCACTTGCGCGCTCCCATCCTCAGCAGTCTAGTCGGTGAGGTCCTCGGCCGTGATGACCTCCAGGGGGACGAGAACCTCTGATTCGACTTCCTCGCCCTCGAGGTGGGCCACGGCGGTCCGGACGGCCTCGGCGCCCATGTCGTCGGGGTTCTGCTCGATGGTCGCGGCGAGCTCCCCGGCCCGGATCGCCTCCTGGGCGGCCTCGATGTTGTCGTACGATACGACGACGATGTCATCCGTCTTACCCATCTCCCGCATGGCCGCGATGGCGCCCAGAGCCATGTTGTCGTTGGCACAGAAGAGGCCATCGATGTCCGGGTAGGCGTTCATGATCCCCGCGAACTTGTCCTGGGCGATCTGCAGCTCCCAGTCGGCCGGCTCGGAGGCCACGATTTCGATGCCGGGGTACTCGGCACACGCGGCCTCGAACCCGCGTCGCCGGGCCTCGGCGTTGTCCACCCCGCGCCGGCCTTCCAGCATGGCCACCTTGCCTTCGCCACCCAGAAGCTCGCAGAGGTGCTCGCCCGCCAGCCGGCCGCCCTCTTCGTTGTCGGCACCCACGTAAGAGACGAGATCGAGGCCCGCCGCCTCCACCGTCTCGGCATCGAGCCGGTTGTCCACGTTGATGATGGGGATGCCCGCCTCCTGGGCCCGGAGTAGAGGCTGGACCAGGGATTTGGAGTTGGCGGGGGCGATCAGGATGGCATCCACGTCGTTGGCGACCATGGAGTCCACCACATCGATCTGCTGCTGGTCTTGTGATTCGTCGGTGATGGTCTGGGGCAGCAGCTCCACGCCCAGATCATCTGCGGCGGCCTGGGCGCCCTCCTCCATCGACATGAAGAAGGGGTTGCCCGCGGACTTCATGATCAGCGCGATGCGGTACTCGGGGCCGCCTTCGCCCGCCGAGGCGGTCGCGGGACCTGGCGCGGCAGGCCCGGTGGAACCCTCTTCCTCCTGACCATCGCAGGCGGCGAGCCCGATCGTCAGGGCCAGTGCAACTAGCAGGGCTGCGAGTGCGCGGTACATGGCTAACTCCTCCTGTCGGCGGGCCAGAGTCACTTGGCCCCCGAGCCGCCGCCGCGTAGTCGGTCGACGAGAACGGCGGCAACGATGACGATACCGATCACGAGCTTCTGGAGCTCATCGGAGAGCCCGAGCAGCACGAGGCCGTTCCGGAGCACCACCATGAGCAGTGCGCCGATGAGCGATCCCAGGACGTGGCCTTCTCCGCCCGAGATGCTGGTGCCTCCGATGATGACGGCCGCGATGGCATCGAGCTCGGCGTACGAGCCCGCCAGGTTCGAGCCCGCGCCGCTGCGAGCCCAGTAGATGACGCCGGCGAGTCCCGCGGCCAATCCCGACAGTACGAAAGCGCCGATACGGACCGTTCCCGTGCGGATCCCAGATAGCCGGGCCGCCTCCAGGTTGCCACCCACGGCATACAGACTGCGGCCGAACCGGGTCTTGGATAGCAGCAGCCAGGTCACCAGCACCGCCAGAACGGGCAGCGCCACGGGCAGCGCCTTCGCCACCGCGCCCTGGGAGCCCACGTAGATCGTCTGCCCGCCCGAGGACACGAACGCCAGAGACCGGGCGATCAGGAACATCCCGAGCGTCGCGATGAAGGAGGGGATCTGGCCCTTGACCACGGCAATGCCGTTCAGCAGCCCGCAGGCCGCTCCACCGGCCAGCGCCGCCAGGATCGCCACAGGCAGAGACGCGCCGCGATCCAGCGCCAAGGCCAGCAGCACGCAAGCGAAGGCCAGCACCGATCCCACCGATAGGTCGATCCCCGCCGAGACGATGACCAGCGTCATGCCACACCCCAGGACGATGAGGGTGGACGCCTGCCGCAGCAGGCCCAGGAGGTTCATGGGCTGCAGGAAGGGGCAGCGCTCGAAGTCCGAGCGCCACCATGTGATGAGGGCCATGAGCCCGGCGGTGAGCAGCAGGGCTCCCGTCAGCCACAGAAGTTGTTTGACCTGATCGCGCACGCCGGCGGGCCTCCGAGGTGGGTCTGGGAGGTGACTGTTCGGAGTCGGAGTCCCCGAGCCCTACGTCCCCGAGTCCGCCTGGGTGACGTCGCTGCCTCCGGCTTGGTCCGAGAGCCGGAGCGAGTGGCCCATCTTCTCCACCTTGGTGCGGAGGTAGGCCACATTCTCGGCGGTGGGCTCGATCTCGACGGGCACCCGCTCCACCACCTCGAGCCCGTATCCCTCCAGGGCGACGAGCTTGCGCGGGTTGTTGGTCATCAGGCGCATCCGCCGGACGCCGAGATCGTGCAGCACCTGGGCGCCCAGGCCGTAGTCGCGCAGATCGGCGGCCACTCCCAGCCGCTCATTGGCCTCCACGGTATCGGCGCCCTCGTCCTGAAGGTGGTAGGCGGCGATCTTCAGGGGGAGGCCGATGCCGCGGCCCTCGTGGCTCAGGATGTACACGATGACGCCCGCGCCCGCCTCGGCGATCATCTCCATGGAGCGGTCGAGCTGGTCGGCGCAGTCGCATCGGAGGGACCCGAAGACCTCGCCCGTCAGGCATGCGGAATGCACCCTGACCAGCACCGGCTCGGCCGGGTCGATCTCACCGTACACCAGGGCCACGTACGGGGCCGAGTCCACCTTGGTATCGTAGTCGATAATCTCGAAGGCGCCGTACTTGGTGGGCAGCTTGGCCGAGTCCAGCCGCTGGACCAGCTTCTCGTGGCGATGCCGATACGAGATCAGCTCCCGCACGCTGCAGAGGCACATGCCCAGCTCCGTGGCCAGACGCTCCAGGTCGGGGAGCTGGGCCATATGGCCCTCTTCGTCCATGATCTCGCATAGCACGCCCACGGGCTGAAGACCGGCCAGGCGGGCCAGGTCCACCGCGGCCTCGGTGTGGCCAGCGCGCTGAAGCACGCCGCCTTCCACGGCCTGGAGGGGGAATACGTGGCCCGGTCGCCGGAAATCCCGAGGGTCGGCGGTGGGATCGGCCAGGGCGCGGATGGTGGTGGCTCGGTCGAAGGCGGAGGCGCCGGTGGTGGTGTCATGAACGCCATCCACCGACACGGTGAAGGCCGTCTTGTTGACCTCGGTGTTGTTGCTGACCATGGGCGGGAGATCGAGGCGGGTGGCCACCTCGGAGGCGATGGGGACGCAGATCAGGCCCCGACCATGGGTGGCCATGGTGTTGATGGCTTCGGCGCTGACCCGCTCGCCAGCCATGATGAAATCGCCTTCGTTCTCGCGGTCTTCGTCATCGGCGACGATGACGATCTCACCGCGCCGAACGGCGGCGATGGCCGTCTCTGCATCGACCCAGGGCATGTGCGTGCTCACTTCCTCGACGTCTGAGTGGAAAGGCCCGTCGGGACGTGCCCGGCGGGCCGACAAGAGCGGCGCCAGGGCGCCTCGCTTAGAGTATACGCGGAATCCCATGGCCGGCCAACGGCGGCCCCGCCACTTGCGCCCCCGCCGCCGGCGCGAGTATGCTCCCACCGATCCGGGGCGAGGTGAGATCACCCGTGAGCGGCACCCCCCGGGGAGGCCAGCGGGTCATCGGCGCCGCGGTGCTGATGATCGCCTCCATCGGCCTCTCCCGAATCGTCGGACTCGTTCGCATGAAGGTCTTCGCGAGCTGGTACGGGGCCACCCCCGAGACCGACGCCTTCGTGCTCGCCTTCGCCCTGCCCGACTTGGTCTTCCTGCTGGTGGGTGGCGGCGTCATCGCCAGCGCCTTCATCCCTTACTTCGCCGGCCGGATCCAGCGGGGCGAGGAGGATGCCGCTTGGCATACCTTCTCCAATCTGCTGGCGGTGGTCGGCGGAGGGCTGGCCCTGCTCCTCGGCGGCCTCTTCCTGGCCGCGCCGTACCTGGTCCCCATGGTGGTCTCCAAGCTCAGCCCCGACGTGCAGCCCCTGTGCGTGGACCTGACCCGCATCATGCTCGGCGCCCAGTGGTTCATGTTCTTCGGCGGCCTGGCCATGGGCGCCCTGAACGCCAAGCACAACTACTGGGTTCCCGCCCTGGGCCCCATCCTCTACAACCTGTGCATCATCGGCGGGATCGTGCTCTTCGGGGCCGACGAGGGCTTGTACGCCGCGGCGTGGGCGGTGCTCATCGGGGCACTCATCAGCAACACGCTGCTTCAGGTGCCCGCCCTGCGCGCCGTCGGCGCCCGCCTCCGACCCACCCTGGACTTCAGCGACCCCGGGCTCAGGCAGGTGCTCGTGTTCATGGTGCCGGTGATCCTGAGTCTCTGCGTCATCCACATCGACACGATCATCTCCAAGTACCTGGCCACGGGCGATCCCTTCCCCGGTGCCGCAACCTGCCTGGAGAACGCCTATCGACTGGCCATGGTGCCCGTCGGCATGTTCGCCATGGGCGCGGGCGTCGCGAGCCTTCCGACCCTCTCGGAGAACGTGGCCGCGGGAGACATGGACACCTACCGGCGGCATCTCTCGCTGGCCCTGCGGACGGTGCTGTTCCTCACGATCCCCACCGTTCTGCTCATCGGCGCCCTGGCGGGCCCCATCGTGGGCGCCATCTACGAGGGCGGTGCTTTCACCGCCGAGGATGCGCGGTACACCTCGGTGATCCTGGTCTACTTCTGCCTGGGCATCGTGGGTCTGGCGGGGCAGCAGTTCCTGCCGAGGGCCTTCTATGCCCTGAACGACTCGGTGACGCCCTGCATCATCGGCGCCGCATCCGTGGTGGTGCATGTGGTGCTGGCGGTGAGCCTGTTTCCGGTGATGGCCACCCCCGGCACAGCACTAGCCACGGCCATCGCGAGCCTCCTAGCCTTCGCCGCCATGCTCATCGCTCTGCGCCGCCGCATCGGTCACATCGATGGCCGGCGGGTGCTGGTCTCGGTGCTGAAGATCGCCGCGGCCGCCGCCATCGCCGCCATCACCGCCCGGGCTGCCCATGGCTGGATGTTCGCCGGCGCCGAGGCAGGCAGCGCCCTCGCCCGCGTGACCGAGGCCGCAGCGCCGCTGGGCATCGGGCTGGCGGTGTTCGTGGCGCTGGTGCCCGTTCTGCGGATCGAGGAGGGCCTACAGTTCTGGGAGTCGATCCGGAGGCGGTGGGGTCGGGGAAAGCGGTAGCTCAGCGGTCGCCCTGGCCCTTCTCCCTCATCGTCTGAAGGACGATCTTCATGAATGCCGGCTCGTCATCGGGCTCATAGCCCGCCTCCAGGAGCGCTCTCCTGTGCTGCTTGTCCGCGGCGCGGGCCGCGATGAGGTAGCAGGCCAGAGCGGGAGCCATCACCGCGACATACAGCAGCAGGGCAACGAGGGCATCCGCCCAGCCGTGCTGGGCTTGCTCCACCACGACGTAGATCGTCCAGACTGTGCCCAGCAGAAGCGGCAAGATGCAGAGGATCTCGATACAGGTCAGGTGCCGGACGGGACGGATCGGGGCAGGTGAGCTGACCGTCTCACTGCCGACTCGCCGGTGGTAGGCTAGGTCGTCCTCGGCCTCCTCATGGGGAAGCGCACTCGGCGGCTCATCACGACACATCGGGATCCTCCAACGGGTCTTCCGCCGATCCGGGCCCGCCCTTGTAGTGCACAAGGAACAGGACCGCCGCCAATAGGAGGATACCCCCGGCTGTCGAGGCCCAGGGCGGCGACGAGCCCCCGGGCGCAAGATGCGCGAGCTCGAAGTATCCGATGGCGCAGATCCACCATAGCGTCAGCAGCGTCGTGCCCCACCATCTGCCCAGGAGGTGCGCCATGGCCGCCACCCCTCCCGCCACTAGGAATGCGCCGCCGCCCAGCAGGGCGCGGGCCGCGCCATAGCCGTACATGGACAGGGCGGTCAGCCCTCCCAGCACCGCCAGGATCCCAAGGACGCCCCCGGCCACGAGCAGGCAGATCATCGCCCCTTGCAGCGCAGCGATCCCCGTACCCGTAAGCAACACGAGCAGACTGTCCACGCGCTGCGTAGGCCCGCCCTCGGCTACGGGGGCAGGGCGGGGTCGGGGGGCCTCCCTCTCCGAGGGCAGGTCCTCCTCCAAGTCCTCATGCGGCAGCTCGGCGTCCTCCTCGCGCTCGTCGCCCATGGCTCATCACCACCAAGTCGTCCGCCGTGCCACTTCGACTGCAGTCACTCGTGCTCCTACGAAGCATCCCAAGCACGCGCGGCAGGAGCCGCCTCCCCGGCGCCGAATCCTCATCCACCTGAGGAGGAGAGTCCACGCCATGTCCGCCACCACCCTCACGTCCCGCGAGCGAGTCCTGAAGGCCATCGATCACCAGGAGACCGATCGGGTGCCCGTTCAGATCTACCTGACGCCGGAGATCCACAAGTCGCTTGTCGACGCCCTGGGCCGGCCGCCCGTCGAAGCCTTCCAGATCGATCTCCGCACCGTGGCCGCACGCCGCACCAAGCCCCTCAAGCAGCCGGAGCCCGGGAGCGAGGTTCAGTACTACGACGAGTTCGGCGTGGGTTACGCCAGTGTGCCCAACAATGCCGGCGGCGAGTACATGGAGGCCGTGGACCTGACCCTGGCGCGCATCGAGACCATGGACGACGTGCGGGCATACGACTGGCCGAGCCCCGACGACTACGACTACTCGAAGATCCCCGAGCAGATCCGCGCCCATGAGGGCTTCTGCATCTGCGTGGGACACGCGGGGCAGCCGGACATCATCAACAGCGTGGGCCGCGGCCGGGGCATGGAGCAGGTGCTCTGCGACATCGCCCTGGAAGACGAGGTGGGCATGACCATCATCCAGAAGCGCGTGGACTTCTTCTACGAGATCTCCCGCCGCTCCCTGGAGGTCGGTGAGGGCAATGTCGACATCCTCTGGCTCGGCGAGGACCTCGGCACCCAGAAGGGACTGACCGTCAGTCCGGCCATGTTCGACAAGGTCTTCCGGCCCGCGATCCAGCGGTTCATCGACCTGGGCCACGACTTCGGCTGCAGGGTGGCCATGCACTCCTGCGGGTCGACCCGGCAGCTCCAGCCGACCCTCATCGAAATGGGCCTGGATGTGCTCGATGCGGTCCAGCCCGAGCCCGTGGGCATGGAACCCGAGGACCTGAAGCGGGAGCATGGCGACCAGCTCACCTACTGTGGCCTCATCTCGACCCAGCAGACCCTCCCCCACGGGTCGGTGGAGGACTGCCGCGAGGAGGCCCGGCACCGGATCCGGGTGATGGGCGAGGGTGGGGGATACATCTTCTCGCCGGCCCACTGCATCCAGCCCGACACCCCCGTTGAGAACGTGTTCGCCATCTATGAGGAGGCCCTCGGGGTGAGCTTCCCCTAGTCGGCTGGCTCCGGGACCACTAGGCACCACATCCAGGCCTCGCGGAATGCCTCGGCGGTCATCTCCGTCTCGCCCAGCATGGGGTCGAAGAGCAGCACGCGCTCCTCGTCGGCGCCCCGGACGGTGACCACATGGAGCACTCTGCCGAAGAGCCGGACGTAGGCCAGGCACGGCTTGCGCGCCGACTGCAGCCTCTGGTAGTCGGAGGTTAGGTCGATGTGTGCGGGCACTCCGCCTCGGTGGAGGCCGGCGGCGGCACCCAGGGGCGGGGTGCCCAGCCATGGCATGGTGCCGCAGAGACGTGCGGCCCGCAGCTCGCTCGTCGGGCGGCCGGAGTCGGTGAGGAGGGCCGCGGCGGAAGCCGCGCCGCAGCTCCACCAGGCCGTTTGGGGATCCGGGGGATCGGCGGCCGTGCGGCTCAGGTCCCAGACTGGGTGCCCCGCGACCGTCGCGCCCATCAGCGCCGCGCCGACGGCCATGAGGGCGACGTGGCCACCGAGGAGAACGGGCAGCACGAGCAGGGGACGCCTCAGCCATGACTCGGGCGACACCCGCGCCAGGGCGGTGCAGAAGACCATCGCGATGATCCACAGGGTGGGCAGGTGCAGCGGCCCCAGCCACGGCGCGCGATGCAGCAGAAGGGGCAGCGCAAGTAGCCCAGCGACGATCCAGGCCACGCAGGCAAGACCGGTGGCCAGGACCATGGCTCGTGCGAAGCGGTCATCGCCTCGCCACACCCGGAAGCTCAGCCACAGTCCTGCCGCCAACAGCGTGAGGATGGTCGCGCTCTGAAGGCTGGGCATGTGGGCACACCTGTCGGTCGAGCCCTGGGCTTACTTCTCCTCACCCCACAGGTACACCTCGGAGATGGCCGACCACTTGCCGCCGGCCACATCGGCATGGGTCAGCTCGATGCGCAGACGGTCGACCTCGGTCTCGTCGAAGTCGATGCGGTTCTCCGTGCCGCCCGTCGGGGCGTCGAGGGCATACTGTGAGTTGGGCACGGGCACATACGCATCGCCGCTCCGGTAGAGCACTCGCCACGCCTTCGGCGGCACCTCGTCGACGCCGTTGTCAAACAGCTCCACTCCCACGGCGCGGAGCTTGCGGGGTCGGTCGAGGATGACCTCCAGGTGGTCCTTGGGGTTCGTGGACAGCCGGCATGTCCAGCGATTCGATGGCTGCTGGTGGTGGCCGACGACCCAGTCCACGGCGCGGTCGGGCGGGCCCTCGGCGTTGCGGTACGATGAGCCAGCCAGAACACCCACGCCGTCGTCGACGACCAAGTTGATGAGGCCATCTACGTCCTGCCGGGGTGCGAAGCGCAGGCCGGGTGGGAGGGTCCTTTCCGGCTCATCGGGCCACATGTGCCCGCCGGTGTGGACGGCGACGGGGAAGACGCTTACCCGCAGCCGCGCGCAGCCCATGGGGATCAGGGTCAGCTCCTCCTCCGGCTCATCGGTATGGACGGGGCTGGGCCCCAGGGGACCGCAGGTATGGTTGAGCATCTTCCACTGGGGGATCCGCCGGCCCCGAGCGCGTAGCCGGATCGGCGTGCCCTCGGCGGTGAAGGGCTCATCGGTGGACAGGGGCTGGACGTCGGCATCGAAGGTGGGGCCATGGGTGCACGAGAGCCCGTAGTTCCAGGCATCGGTGGGGAACACTTCGAACTCGGGCCAGTCATCGGTCCCGCCGCTCCGCCGCCACTCCTCGCCGATCAGGAGCGAGAACCACAGGGGGCCGCGCCGGATCGAGACGGCGTCGCCATGGGTCGGCCAGCGCTTGGCGGCGATCTCCATGGGGAGGGATAGCACGGCAGTGTCGCCATCGGTCCACTCGCGCTCGACGGTGAGCCAGCCGCCGGGCAAGACCTCGAACTCCACCGCCTCGCCGTTGATCGCTAGCTCGGGCTGTCGGCACCAGTCGGGGAGCCGGAGCGTAAGTGGGAAGCGGACAGGGCCGTCGGTGGAGACCTTCATCTCGACGGACTCGCCGAAGGGGTAGTCGGTCACCTCCTCGATGGTCACCCGCTGGCCATCGCCGACCGTCGCCGTGACCTGGCAGGGCGCGTAGAGAACGGCGGCCAGGCCGCCGCCCCGGGTCGCCATCCAGAGGTGCTCCGCATAGTACGGCCAGCCTTGGGCCACATTGTGCTGGCAGCATCGGTAGAGGTGGGGCGAATAGGAGACGGTCTCACCCTGGTTCTGGAACTCGTGGCTCGGACCATCGTCACACTGGACCAAGTTGGGGGCCGTCAGGTAATGCAGGCCCCGCCAATCGGGCATGGCGGCGGCGGGTAGGGAGTTGAGGGCCACATCCTCGCACCGCTCGGCCCACTTGGCGTCGCCGGTGATTCGCAGGAGCGATTCGAAGCTGTACATGTACTCGACCATGGTGCAGGTTTCGGCGGCCAGCTCGGGGCCCTCGTACCCCTCGCGGCTGTTCTCGTCCGAGGCGAACATCCCGCCCGGCACCTGCCCCCACTTGGCCATGACCTCGGAGTACAGGCGCTCGGTAGCCTCCAGATGCGACCGATCGCCCGACTGCTGGCCCCAGGTAGCGGGCTCGCGGCACCCCTGAGCGATGTTCACGCCATGGGGCGTGGGCCTCTCGAACTCCCAGGCCGACGTCCGGCGGTGGATCGTCGCCGCCAGGTCCAGGAGCCAGCTTTCGCCCGTCCGGTTGTAGAGCCAGTAGACGGTCTCCAGGTTGTCGCCACCCCGGAGCTTCTGCCAGGACTCGGGCAGGAGAGTCTCGGGATCTCGGCTGTGCATCCAGCGGAGGTACCGCTCGATGAAGCGCAAGGCCCGCTCCTCGCCCGTAGCCTCGTGCAGTGACTGCATGGCGAAGAGCACGACCATGTTCGGCCAGATGTCGTTGGCCTCTCGATTGGGCTCCGGCCCGAACCACCCGTCGCCCTTCTGGTGGCCCAGGATGGCATCGAGCCACTTCCGCGCCTCGGCGATAATGCGCTCATCGCCGAGCACGTAGCCCAGGTCGCCCAGGCCCTTCAGCCAGTAGGGCAGCTCTTCCCAGCCGCCGCCCTGGCCGGTCATGCAGGCTCTGTCATCGCGTACCCAAGGGCTCACCTGGGGCAGGTGTCCGAC